>JAICKK010000122.1 GCA_025927955.1 Nocardioidaceae bacterium | reverse complement strand
TCGGTGTCGTAGCGCCCGGTGTCCTCGAGCAGCCCGAGGTAGACACCCATCTTGCGCATCGCGCTGCCCATGACTCTCGCCCTCCGGTGCATCCGGCATCCCCGGTTGGGACGCGCCGCTTCGTCGGCGACACTACCGTTCAGAGGGCCGGCTACCGAGCACCGCGCTGCCTATCCGCACGTGTGTCGCGCCGGAGCGGATCGCAGCCTCGAGGTCGCCGCTCATCCCGGCGGAGACCCACGACGCCCCGGGGTCGACGGCGCGGACCTCGGCCGCCACCTCGGCCAGGCGGTCGAAGGCCGGCGCCGGGTCGGCACCCAGCGGTGCCACCGCCATCACGCCGCGCAGACGCAGACCCTCGGTCGTGGCGACCCGACCGGCCAGCTCGGGCACCTGGTCCGGGGCGGCGCCGGAGCGCGTGATGGCCGCTCCCGGGTCCGGGTCGAGGTTGACCTGCACGAGCACGTCGAGGACCCGGTCGTGCTCGTGGGCGCCACGGGACAGCCCGCGCAGCAGCTTGGCCCGGTCGACCGACTCCACCACGTCGGCGTAGCCGGCGACGGCGGCCGCCTTGTTGCTCTGCAGGCCCCCGATGAAGTGCCAGGTCAGCTCCAGGTCCGCGCACGCCTCCGCCTTGGCCTGCGCCTCCTGGTGCCGGTTCTCCCCCACGTGCGCGATCCCCAGCCCCGCCAACAGGCGTACGTCGGAGGCGGGGAAGAACTTGGTCACCACCGTCAGCGTCACCTCGTCGGCGGACCGGCCGGCCTGCGCGCCGGCCGCCGCGATGCGCTCGCGGACCGCCGAGAGGTTGCGGGCCAGGGTCTCGCGTCTGCCGTCCTGGTCGGTCATCGGCGCCTCCAGACGACTCCGGCCAGGCGACCAGACCGTCGGCCCTGCCGGCGGTAGGAGAACAGGTCGTCGTCCTCCACGGTGCAGCGGGAGGCGGCACGGGACCCGGCGCCTGCTCCGGAGGCCACCTCCACGCCGGCGGCGGTCAGCTGCGCGCGGACACCGGCACCGATGTCGAGGGCCGGCGTGCCCCACGACGTACGGGCGTCCGCCTCCGGGACGACGGCCGACACGTCCGCCCGCATCTGGTCGGGCACCTCGTAGCAGGACCCGCACACGTGCGGACCGACCCAGGCCCGGATCCGCTCCGCGCCCAGGTCGTGCATGGCGCTCAGCGTCGCCGGGACGACCCCGGCGACCAGCCCGGGGCGGCCCGCGTGCGCCGCGGCCACCACGCCGGCCCGCTCGTCGGCGAGCAGCACCGGGACGCAGTCGGCGACGCGGACCACCAGGGCCACGTCCGCGAGAGGGGTGACGAGGGCGTCCGCGACCGGCACCTCCCGCACGTCCGTGCGCCCGTCGACCACGTGCACGTCGGCACCGTGGACCTGGTGCATGAGGGCCAGGCGCAGCGGTGGCTCGCCCAGGGTGGTCCGGAGCCGGTCGAGGTTGCCGCGCACGCTCGCGGGGTCGTCGCCGGTGGCGTCAGTGAGGTTGAGAGACGCGAACGGACCGCCACTGGTGCCCCCGTGACGGTCCGTGAACGCGACGCCGACCCGACCGAGGCGGTCCCGGAAGGCGAACACGGCTGCGGGGACCTCCTCGGTCGGCGACGGCGACTCATCCTCACTTGAGGAAGTCGGGCACGTCCAGGTCGTCGTCGTCGAACTGGACGGGGCGGCGGGGAGCCGGCTGCTCGCCCGCTCCGGTGTGCACCGGGGCTCCCACGCGCTCCGGCTGGCGGCCGGGCCCCGGGTTGCCTGTCGGCGCACCGGCCGGCGATCCCGCGGCCGGACGCAGGCTCGTGGCACCGACCGGCTCCGGCGAGGGAGCCGGGGCGCTCGGCTGCAGGGGTGCCGCGCCACCGAGCGCGGCGGCCCGGGTGTCCTGCTGCGTCTGCTGGGGCACCGGGTCCCGGCGCAGCCCACTGTGGCTGTCGCGCCGCTTGGGCATCCCACCGTCGAACCCGGCCGCGATCACGGTGACGCGGACCTCGTCGCCGAGCGCGTCGTCGATCACCGCCCCGAAGATGATGTTGGCCTCGGCGTGGGCCGCCTGGGACACCAGCGCGGCCGCCTCGTTGATCTCGAACAGGCCGAGGTCCGACCCGCCCGCGATCGAGAGCAGCACGCCATGGGCGCCGTCGATGGACGCCTCGAGCAGCGGGCTGGACACCGCCATCTCCGCGGCGGCGACGGCGCGGTCCTCGCCACGTGCCGAGCCGATGCCCATCAGCGCGGACCCGGCGTTGGCCATCACCGACTTCACGTCCGCGAAGTCGAGGTTGATCAGGCCCGGGGTGGTGATCAGGTCGGTGATGCCCGAGACGCCCTGCAGCAGCACCTGGTCGGCCTGCTTGAACGCGTCGAGCACCGAGACGTTGCGGTCGCTGATCGAGAGCAACCGGTCGTTGGGAATGACGATGAGGGTGTCGACCTCCTCGCGCAGCCCGGCGATGCCCTCCTCGGCCTGGTTCGCGCGGCGGCGCCCCTCGAAGGAGAACGGTCGCGTCACGACGCCGATCGTCAGGGCGCCGAGGGAGCGGGCGATGCGGGCCACCACGGGTGCCCCGCCGGTCCCGGTCCCACCTCCCTCGCCGGCGGTCACGAAGACCATGTCGGCTCCCCTGATGACCTCCTCGATCTCCTCGGCGTGGTCCTCGGCAGCCTTGCCGCCGACCTCGGGGTTGGCGCCGGCGCCGAGCCCGCGGGTGAGCTCGCGACCGATGTCGAGCTTGACGTCGGCGTCGCTCATGAGGAGGGCCTGGGCGTCGGTGTTGATGGCGATGAACTCGACGCCCTTGAGGCCGACCTCGATCATCCGGTTGACGGCGTTGACTCCACCTCCACCGATACCCACGACCTTGATGACGGCCAGGTAGTTCTGCGGTGCTGCCACGGCAGGTGCCTCTCGCTGCTGGGCTGCTCTGCTTCGGGTGCAGGGCAGACGGGGTGTATGTCGGTGGGGAAGCCGCGAGGCCGACTCCCGATAACCCTCACCCTCAAGTAGAGGGTTATAGTTATGTCAACCTCGCGTTGCTGAAGAACGTAGGTCACCCGCGAGGAACGATGCGCGCCGACACGCGGCGACGTCGGGTGTTTTCTGCGCAGTGGTCTGCTGTCTGCGCTCGCGGTGCTGTCTGCGCTCGCGGTGCTGTCTGCGCTCGCTCCGCTTCGCGCGTGTCCGGCGCGCTCGAGGGTCGTGCCTTCCCTCCCTCGCGCGACGGCTCCCCCGCTCCGCTCCTCCGCCGCCTCCCTCGGTCGGTCCAGGCACGACCGCGCGCCGGACGCTGCCCCGACGCTGGTTGAGGTGCCCGAGCCCCCAGGGGCGAGGGCCTCGAAACCTGGAGAGGTTCGAGCGGTAGCCGTCCGGCGCGCGGTCTGCTCTAGACCGACGAGGGCGAAGCGACGAAGGAGCGAGTCCCGAGGAGGGAAGAGCAGACCACCGCGGCGCGCCGGACACGCGCGAGCGGAGCGAGCGCAGACAGCACGGCACGCCGGACAGCGCGAGCGAAGCGAGCGCAGAAGATACAGCGAGCGCAGACAGTCAGGGGCGGATGACGGGCTGGCCCGGGACGCTGACGTCGTAGAACGCGGCCTTCCGGTCCAGCAGCACCGCCAGGACCCGACCCTTGTCGGTGGACTCCTCGGCACTGCCCCACCGCACGAGCCGGCCGTTGTGCAGGCGCAGGGAGATGGTGTCGACGGTGCGCACCTCGACGTAGGCGACCTTCGAGGCGACGGACGCCGGCAGCGAGCCGGCGACCCTCGCCGCCTCCGCGAGCGCCTCGGCACCGGCGCCCTTGGCCTCGCGGATCACCGGCAGGCCGGCGGGCCGGTGCAGGTAGCTGCGGAAGACCACCCCTTCCTCGTCGACGCCGCGCAGCCGGCCCGAGCCGGGGTCCTCGACGGCGGCCACGGGCTTCCGCTCGGTCACGTCGATCCGGACGCTGTCCGGCCAGGAGCGGGACACGTCGACCGCCTTGACGGCCGGCAGCCGCTCGACACGCCGGGTGACGGCCGAGAGGTCGACGGTCGCCAGCGGGCCGCCGAGCGGTACCTGTGCGGCCCGCCGTACGACGGACGGGGTGAGCACGTGAGTGCCCTCGACGCGGACGCCGGAGACCGCGAGCACCGAGGAGCCGAAGACCAGCCACAGGGCACCGGCGACCAGGCCGACGCCGAGCACCGCGCCGACCAGGCGGCGCCACGCCAGCCACCGGCCGACCCACCGGCGGCGGGCGAACCTGCGTCGGGCCAGGCGCACCGTCGCCTCGTCGTCCCCGGATCCGGCCGGCGCAGCCGGCTCGGGGGGCACCGAAGGCACCGTCGCCGCCTCCGGCGCAGCGGCACGAGATCCACGTGGTCCACGTCGCCGCAGCCTCATCGCCCGGCCTCCGTTCTCTCCTGCAGCAGCTCGAGCACCTCGGGGCCCACAAGGGTGACGTCCCCGGCGCCGAGGGTGAGGACCACGTCCCCCGGCCGCGCGCGGTCGGCCAGCGCCGCGGGGGTGGCCGACCAGGAGGGCTCGAAGTGCACCCGGTCCTCCGGCAGCGGGACGTGCAGGGCGACCAGCCGGCCGTCGACGCCCGGCTCGGGATCCTCGCGCGCGACGTAGACGTCCATGACCACGACGCTGTCGGCCGCACCCAGCGCCTGCCCCATGGCCGCGCCGAAGACCCGCGTCCGGGAGACGAGGTGCGGCTGGAAGGCGACCACGACGCGTCCCTCGCCGGCCAGCGAGCGGGCGGCCTGGAGGTCGCCGGCGATCTCGTTGGGGTGGTGGGCGTAGCTGTCGTAGACCCGCACTCCCCCGGCCTCGCCCTTGAGCTCCATCCGGCGCCGGGTGCCGGTGAAGGCCTCGAGCCCGCGCCGCAGGTCCTCGAAGCCGAACCCCAGCCGCAGGCCGGCGCCGAGCGCCGCGAGCGCGTCGAGGACGTAGTGCCGACCGGGGATCCGCAACGACACCTCCCCCAGCCGGCGACCGTGGTGGACGACGGTGAAGCGGGACGTCGCGCCGGAGAACACCAGGTCCTCCGCCCGCAGGTCCGCCGCGGGCGACTCCCCTACCCCGGTCACGTCCAGTCCCCTGCCGCGCGCCTGCCTGCCGAGGTCCTCCGCGCCCGGGTCGTCGACGCAGACGACCAGGAAGCCGTCCGGGTCGAGCCGGTCCAGGAACAGCGTGAAGGCCGCCCGGTAGGCCTCCTCGGTGCCGTAGTTGTCGAGGTGGTCGGCCTCCACGTTGGTGACCAGCGCGGCGTACGGGCTGTAGACCAGGAAGGCCCCGTCGCTCTCGTCGGCCTCGGCGACGAAGATGCTCCCCGACCCGTCGTGGGCGTTGGACCCCGACTCGTTGAGGTCGCCGCCGATGGCGAAGGAGGGGTCCGCGCCGCAGTGCTGGAGCGCGACCGTCAGCAGCGAGGTGGTCGTGGTCTTCCCGTGGGTGCCGGCCACGGCCACGACCTGACGGCCCTGCATCACCGAGTCCAGCGCCGCCGAGCGGGGCAGCAGGCGCAGCCCCCGCCGGTGCGCCTCGACGACCTCGGGGTTGTCCTCTCGCACCGCGGTCGACACCACGACGGTGTCGGCGTCGTGCACGTGCTCGGCCGCATGCCCCACGTAGCAGCGGGCGCCGAGGGCGCGCAGCGCGTCCAGGGTGCGCGACTGCTTGGCGTCGCTGCCGCTGACCTCGATGTCCCGGGCCAGCATGATCCGGGCGATGCCGGAGAGCCCCGCCCCGCCGATGCCGACGAAGTGGACCCGGCCGAGCCGGTCGGCCGGCAGCAGGTCGTGCGGGACCGGCACCCTCATGCCGACCGTCCCGCGTCCAGGACCATCCGGGCCAGCCGCTCGTCGGCGTCGCGCGGCACCAGGTGGGAGGCGGCCAGCGACATGGCGGCCAGCCGGGCGGTGTCGGCGGCCAGCGCCGGGATGGTGGCGGCGACCCACTCGGGGGTGAGCGCCGCGTCGCGCACGAGCAGCCCGCCGCCGGCGTCGACCACGGGCCGGGCGTTGAGCTCCTGCTCGCCGTTGCCGATGGGCAGCGGGACGAAGACCGCGGGCAGTCCCACGGCGGCGACCTCGGTCACCGTGTTCGCGCCCGCGCGGCACACCACGAGGTCCGCGGCGGCGTAGGCGAGGTCCATGCGGTCGACGTAGGGCACCAGGACGTACGGCGGGTCGCCGGCCACGCGGGACACGGAGACGACGTTGGCCGGTCCGGTCGCGTGCAGGACCTGCACACCGGCCTCGGCGAGGCCGCGGTGCGCGCCGGCGACGGCCTCGTTGAGGCGGCGGGCGCCCTGGCTGCCGCCCGTGACGAGCAGCGTGCGCCGGTCCGGGTCCAGCCCGAAGCCGCGCCGCGCCTCCGCGCGCCGCGCCGGCCGGTCGAGCGTCGAGACCATGCGGCGGATCGGCAGCCCGACGTACGTCGCGTGCGGCAGCGGCGTCGACGGGAAGCTGGTCGCCACGTGGCGGGTGAGCCGGGCACCCAGCCGGTTCGCGAGGCCCGGCAGCGCGTTGCCCTCGTGCACCACGACCGGAACGTGGCGGCGTCGGGCGGCGAGGTAGGCGGGGACCGACACGTAGCCGCCGAAGCCGACCACCACGTCGGGACGGACCCGGTCCAGGACGTCGAGCGCCGCGGCGGCCGCGGCCCGCAGCCGGCCGGGCACCCTGGCCAGCTCGGCGGACGGTCGTCGCGGCAGCGGGACGGGGGGGATCATCTCCAGGGGGTACCCCGCCTCGGGGACCACCCGCCCCTCGATCCCCCGTGGCGTGCCGAGGGCGGTCACCTCGACGCCGGGCTCGAGACGGCGCAGCGCGTCCGCGGTGGCCAGCAGCGGCGAGGTGTGGCCCGCCGTGCCACCGCCGGCGAGCAGCACCCTCATCGCGGGCGCCGGGCCCGGCCGCCCGGCGACCCCGCCGTGACCCCCGCGGCCCGGCGGCGGCGCCGGGCCTGCAGCGCGGCCTGCGCACCGGGCTCGGACCGGGCGAACGACAGCAGCAGCCCCAACGCCACCAGGGACGGCAGCAGCGCGGACCCGCCGTAGGAGACCAGGGGCAGCGGCAGCCCGATGACCGGCAGCAGCGCGAGCACCATGCCGACGTTGATGATCATCTGCGCCATCAGCCACACGGTGATCCCGGCAGCCATGTAGCGCACGAAGGGGTCCCGGGTCCGCACGGCCACCCGGATGCCGGCGTAGGCGATGGTGAGGAACAGCCCCAGCACCAGCAGCGTGCCGACCAGCCCGAGCTCCTCGCCCAGCACCGCGAAGATGAAGTCGGTGTGTGCCTCCGGCAGCGCCCCCCACTTCTGCTGGCTGGCCGAGATGCCCTTGCCGAGGATCCCGCCGCTCGACATCGCGAACAGGCCGTGCGCCGGCTGCCAGCCGGCGCCCTGGTAGTCCTTGAAGGGGTTGGTGAAGTTGGTCAGCCGCTGCAGCCGCTCGGCGCTCGTGGTGGCGAGGTAGAGGGCGAGCACCCCCACCGTCACCAGCGACCCGACGAACAGCCGCGCGGGGGCGCCGACGACCCACAGCATCCCGAGGATGATCGCCATCAGCACCAGCGCGGTGCCGAGGTCGCCTCCCAGCACGACCATGCCGACGATCAGCACCGACACCGGCAGGACCGGGACGAGCGTGTGCCGCCAGTCGTCGAGCAGCCGCTCCTTGCGGGCGTAGACCTGCGAGCACCACAAGATGATGGCCAGCTTGGCGATCTCGGAGGGCTGGATGCGCAGCGGGCCGAGCTGCAGCCAGTTCTGGTTGCCGTTGACCGACACCCCCATGCTGGTCTGGGTGAGGGCGAGCAGCACCACCGCCACCAGGAGGCCCGGCCACGCGAACCACCGCAGCACGCGGTGTGGCATCCGGGTGGCGAGGAACGCGACCGGCAGCGCGAGGACGACCCAGGTGAGCTGGCGCAGGAACCAGTAGTAGCTGCTGCCGTGGTTCTCGTAGCCGTCGACGCTGGAGGCGGAGAGCACCTCCATCAGCCCGATGGTCAGCAGCAGCGTCGAGGCGCCCAGCAGCAGGTAGTAGGACGTCAGCGGGCGGTCGAGCAGGTGCGCGGTCGACCGCGTCAGCGACTGCCTCCAGGTGGCCAGCCGGCCGTCGACGGACCGGTGCTGGTCCCCAGCCGTGGTGGTCACGCAGTGCCCTCCTTGCCTGCCGGCCCGGCCGGTGAGAGCCGGTGACAGCCGTGGTGCGGTGCGGCGCCGCTCAGCGGTCGCGGAGCCGGCGGACCGACTCGGCGAAGGCATCCCCGCGGGCGCCGTAGTTGGCGAACATGTCCATGGACGCGCACCCGGGGGCGAGCAGCACGGTGTCACCCGGCTGGGCGAGCTGCGCACCCGCCTCGACCACGCGGTCCATGACGCCAGTCTCTCCGGCGACCACCTCGATCACGGGCACATCGGGGGCGTGTCGCGCCAGCGCCTCGGCGATCACGGCGCGGTCGCGGCCCAGCAGCACGACGCCGCGCAGCCGGTGCCCGACGGCGCTGACGAGGTCGTCGAACCGGGCCCCCTTGGCGAGCCCTCCGGCGACCCAGACGACCGGTTCGTAGGCCTGCAGCGACGAGGTCGCGGCCGCCGGGTTGGTGGCCTTGGAGTCGTCGACGTACCGGACCCCCGCCACGGTGCCGAGGTCGGCGATCCGGTGGCCGCCGGGGGTGAAGGACCGCAGCCCGTCGCGGACCGCGGCCGGCGGCACGCCGACGGACCGGGCCAGGGCGGCGGCCGCCAGCGCGTTCGCCACTAAGTGCGGCGCCGGCGACGCCAGGTCGGCCACCGTGCACAGCTCCAGGGCGCTGTGCCGTCGGTCCTCGAGGAAGGCCCGGTCCGCCAGCACGTCGTCGACGACACCGACCATCGAGGGCTCGGGGGTGCCCAGCGTGAAGCCGACGGCCCGGGCGCCCTCGACCACGTCGGCGGCCCGGACCAGCCGCTCGGTGAGCGGGTCCGCGACGTTGTAGACGCACGCCGAGCGGACCCGTTCGTAGACCCGGCCCTTGTCGGCCGCGTAGTCGGCCATCGCGTGCGGCCCGGAGTACCAGTCGAGGTGGTCCTCGGCCACGTTGAGCACGGCCGCGGCCCAGGGGGACAGGGAGTGCGTGTAGTGCAGCTGGAAGCTCGAGAGCTCGACGGCGTAGACGGCGTACGGCGTGGGGTCCATCACCGCCTCGACCGCGGCCAGGCCGACGTTCCCGCACGCGACGCCGACCAGCCCGGAGGCGCGGACGACCGCCTCGAGCATCTGCACGGTCGTGGTCTTGCCGTTGGTCCCGGTCACGCACAGCCACTCACCGGGGTGCTCGGGGTCGCGCAGCCGCCAGGCCAGCTCGACCTCACCCCAGACCGGGACCCCGCCGCGGCCGGCGGCGACGAGGGCGGGCGCGGTCGGCGGCAGACCGGGCGAGGTCACCACCAGGTCGGCGTCCGTCGGCAGGGCCGCGGTGGCGCCGGGGCCGATGCGGACCGTGGCACCGAGCACCTCCAGGAGCTCCGCCTTCTCCCGCTGCGCGTCGCCGGCGCCCTCCGCGAGCACCGTGACGTGGGCGCCGAGGTGGAGAAGGCTGTCCGCGGCGGCGAACCCCGAGACCCCGATGCCGAGGACGACGACGCGCACCCGGTCCCACTCGCCGTACCGGCCGAGCCCCTCGGGCCGCACGGCCGTACTCATCGTCGCACCGCCGCCGAGCCCCGAAGCAGCCGACTCGCGGCCGCCGGAGACCACCCGTCCCCCGGACCTCTCACCTCACGTCCCGGCGTCCACGAGACGCCTGCGGGCTCCACGGCGATGCTCCAGGTGCTCATGCTCCGGTGACCCACTCGGCGTAGAAGATGCCCAGGCCGGCGGCGACGCAGATGCCGGTGATGATCCAGAACCGGATCACGATCGTGATCTCGGCCCACCCCTTCAGCTCGAAGTGGTGCTGCAGCGGCGCCATCCGGAAGATGCGTCTGCCCTTGGTGAGCTTGAAGTAGCCGACCTGCAGGATCACCGACATCGTGATGATCACGAACAGCCCGCCGAGGACGGCGAGCAGGAACTCGGTGCGGGTCAGGATCGCCAGGCCGGCCAGGGCGCCGCCCAGGGACAGCGAGCCGGTGTCTCCCATGAAGATCTTCGCAGGCGAGGCGTTCCACCACAGGAAGCCGAAACAGGCCCCGGTCAGCGCGGCGGCGACCGCGGCCAGGTCGAGCGGGTCGCGCACGTCGTAGCACTTGTTGCCGGGGTTGAGCGCGCACCACTGGTTGTTCTGCCAGATGTTCACCAGCGTGTAGGCCGCGAAGACCATGGTCGAGGCACCGGCCGCCAGGCCGTCGAGCCCGTCGGTGAGGTTCACGGCGTTGCTCGAGCCGGAGATCATGACCAGGATCAGCAGCACGACGGCCACCGAGGGCAGGGTCAGGCTGTTGAAGTCGCGGATGAAGGAGATGTGCCGTGAGGCCGGCGTCTGGCCGAACTCGTCGGGCCGCGTGAGGACGAGGACGGCGAACACGACGGCCACGAGGGTCTGGCCGGCCATCTTCGCCTTGCTCCGCAGGCCCAGGCTCCGCTGCTTGGCGATCTTGATGTAGTCGTCGAGGAAGCCGACGGTCCCGAGGCCGACGAGCAGGAAGAGCAGCAGGAGAGCCGACCACGACGGGACGTCCTGGGTGATCAGCTTGGCCAGGAAGTAGGCGAGCACGACGGACAGGATGATCACCAGCCCGCCCATGGTGGGCGTGCCGCGCTTGGTGTGGTGGGTGGTGGGACCGTCGTCGCGGATGAGCTGTCCGTATCCCTTGGAGACCAGGATGCGGATCGCCACGCGGGTGCCGAGCAGGGTGAAGACCAGCGCCATCCCGCCGGCGAACAGGATCGCCCTCATCGCCGGTGTTCCCGCCCCTCGGGCGGTCCGTCGGCGTCCTCGGCGAGCAGCGCATCGGCCACCCGGCCCAGGCGCACGGCGTTCGAGGCCTTGAGCAGCACGACGTCGTCGGGGCGCAGGTACGCGCGCAGCCACCGCGTGGCCGCATCGGTGTCGGGCACGAACACCGACTCGCCTCCCCACGAGCCCTCGAGGGAGGCGCCGAGGTGGATCGGCCGCGCCCCCTCGCCGACCACGACCAGCTGGTGGACGTCCAGCCGGACGACGAGCCGCCCGACCGCGTCGTGCTCGGCGAGCGAGGTCTCTCCCAGCTCGAGCATCTCGCCGAGCACCGCGACGGTCCTGGCCCGGGGACGGCCGCGGCCGATCGCGGCGAGCGCCTTGAGGGCCGCGCGCATCGAGTCGGGGTTGGCGTTGTAGGCGTCGTCGACCACCAGGAGCCCGTCGGCGCGCTCGCGGACCGCCATGCGGCCCGGCGAGACGGCGGTGGCGGAGCCCAGGGCGGAGCCGGTCTCGTCCAGCGCCATGCCGAGGGTGAGGGCCACCGCGGCCGCCGCCGCCGCGTTGGCGACGTGGTGCTCCCCGACCAGGCCGAGCGACACCCGGGTCCGCTGCCTGGCCTCGCGGGGGCCGGCCAGCAGCTCGAAGGTGGGCCGCCCGAGGTCGTCGACCTGCACGTCCTCGAAGCGCACGTCGGCGTCCTCGGCGGTCCCGAAGGTGACCGTGCGCGCCGTCGTGCGCGACGCCATCGCCGCCACCAGCGGGTCGTCGGCGTTGAGCACCGCGACGCCGCGCTCCCCCAGCGCCTCGACCAGCTCTCCCTTGGCCGACGCGATGGCCTCGCGGGA
>JAICKK010000012.1 GCA_025927955.1 Nocardioidaceae bacterium | reverse complement strand
GGCCAGGCCGGCCTGGCGTTGAGCGAGCACCTGGGCGAGGGCGGCGTGCCGCACCTGGTCGTGGAGCGGCACCGCATCGCCGAGCGCTGGCGCTCGGAGCGGTGGGACTCCCTGGTCGCGAACGGGCCCGCCTGGCACGACCGCTTCCCCGGTCTGGAGTTCTTCGACGTCGAGGCGGACGCCTTCGCCTCCAAGGAGCAGGTCGCGGACTACTTCGTCGCGTACGCCGAGAAGATCGGCGCGCCCGTCCGGTGCGGCGTGGAGGTGACGTCGGTGGCCAGGAACGTCGGCCGGCCCGGCTTCCGCGTCGAGACGACGGACGGGGCCATCGACGCGCGCTTCGTCGTGGCCGCGACCGGGCCGTTCCAGCGGCCGGTCCTCCCGCCGATCGTCCCCGACGGCGCGGTCCAGATGCAGATCCACTCCAGCGCGTACCGCAACCCGACGCAGCTGCCCGGCGGCGCCGTCCTGGTCGTCGGAGCCGGGTCGTCGGGGGTGCAGATCGCCGACGAGCTCGCGGCGGCGGGCCGGCGGGTGTACCTCTCGGTCGGCCCCCACGAACGGCCGCCGCGAAGCTATCGCGGGCGCGACTTCTGCTGGTGGCTCGGGGTCCTGGGCAAGTGGGACGCGGAGACCCCTCCCCAGGGCGCGGAGCACGTCACCATCGCCGTCAGCGGGGCGCGCGGCGGCCACACGGTCGACTTCCGTGCCCTGGCCGACCGCGGCATCCACCTCGTGGGGCGGACGGCGTCGTTCGACCAGGGCACGCTGCGGTTCCTGCCGGACCTCGCCGAGAACGTCGCCAACGGCGACGCCAGCTACCTGTCGCTGCTCGACGAGGCCGACGCCTACGTCGCGCGTCACGGGCTCGACCTCCCCGAGGAGCCCCGGGCCCGCGCGCTCGGCCCCGACCCGGAGTGCGTGAGCCACCCGCTTCGCGAGCTCGACCTCGCGCAGGCCGACGTCACCTCCGTCGTGTGGGCGACCGGCTTCGCCACCGACTACAGCTGGCTGCACGTGGACGCGGTCGACGAGCGCGGCAGGCCCAGGCATCGGCGCGGCGTGTCGTCGGAGCCGGGCGTCTACTTCCTCGGGCTGCCATGGCTGTCCCGGCGCGGGTCCAGCTTCATCTGGGGGGTCTGGCACGACGCCAGGTTCGTGGCCGACCACATCATGACCCAGCGTGGCTACCTCGCCTACGGGACCAACGGCAAGTCTGGTGCAGGCCCGGTCCGCACCACCATCGACAGCCAGGAAGCGATCTTGGAGGCCGCCACGTGAACCCACCGATCGTCGCCGGCGGGCACACCCGCATCCGCCCGTTCAACACCGCCGACACCTACCCGGAGCAGAACCTCTCCAACGACCTCTGCCAGGCCGTGGTCGCGGGCAGCACCGTGTACGTGCGCGGGCAGATCGGTCAGGACCTGGACACCAGTGAGTCGGTCGGCGTCGGGGACGTCGAGGCCCAGGCGGAGCGGGCGATGGCCAACATCGACCGCCTCCTGCAGGAGGCGGGGGCCCGCATGGAGCACCTGGTCAAGCTGACCGTCTACCTGGTCGACCCCCGCTACCGCGAGGCGGTCTACCGCACCGTCGGCCGGTGGACCAAGGGCGTGCACTACGTCTCGACCGGTGTCGTGGTCTCGGCCCTGGCCCGGCCCGAGTGGCTGGTCGAGCTGGACGCCATCGCGGTGATCCCGGGGACCCAGGAGACCTCGGAGACCCGGGCATGACGTTCGCGGTGCTCGCCAGCGACGCGTCCGGTGCGGTGGGCATGGCGGTCGCGTCGTCGAGCCCCGCCGTCGCCGCGCGGTGCGTCCACCTGCGGCCGGGAGTGGGCGGCGCCGCGTCGCAGAACGTCACCGATCCCCGGCTCGGTCCGGCCCTGCTCGACGCGCTGGAGGAGGGCCGGGAGCCGGCCGAGGCCATGGCCGCGGTCGTCGCCGCCGCTCCGCACTCGGGGTTCCGCCAGCTGATGGTGACCGACCTGGACGGCGGCACCGCGTCGTTCTCGGGCGAGGGCACCCTCGGCGTGCACGCCGCCGCCGAGGGCACGCGGGTCGTCAGCGCGGGGAACCTGCTCGCCGACGACGGCGTGCCGGCCGCCGTGGTCGCCGCCTTCGAGGCGACCGGCGGCGACCTCGAGGAGCGGCTGATGGTGGCGATGGAGGCGGGACTGGCCGCCGGGGGAGAGGCGGGCCCGGTGCACTCGGCCGGGCTCAGCGTGGCACGACGGGTCCCCTGGCTCGAGACCGACCTTCGCGTGGACTGGCACGACGAGGACCCCGTCGGTGAGCTGCGGCGGCTCCTGGACAGGTGGCTGCCGGAGCGCGACGCCTACGTGACCCGCGCCCTGGACCCCTCGGCCGCCCCGTCGTACGGCGTCCCGGGCAACCGGTAGGGCGGCGAGTGGAGCGATGAGGGGCAGCAAGGCCGCCGCGGCCGCGGCGGTGGGCCGCGAGCGCGACCGGCTCGTCGCCCTGTCCGAGCGGCTGCACGCCCACCCAGAGACCGCCTGGCAGGAGCACCGCGCCTGCGCGTGGGTGGCCGGGGCCCTCGCCGACGGCGGCTTCGAGGTGACCGAGCGCTACCTGGGCCTGGAGACGGCGTTCCTGGCCCGCGCCGGCGACGGCCCGTTCCGGGTCGGCGTCTGCGCGGAGTACGACGCGCTCCCGGGGCTGGGCCACGCCTGCGGCCACAACCTGATCGCTGCGACGTCCGTCGGCGCGGGCCTTGCGCTCCTGCCCCTCGCTGACGAGCTCGGGCTCACCGTGGAGGTCTACGGAACTCCGGCCGAGGAGGGTGGGGGCGGCAAGATCGAGCTGCTGGACCGTGGCGCGTTCACGGGTCTCGACCTGGCGATGATGGCGCATCCGGCACCGGTCGACGTGGCCGAGGCCCGGCCGTTCGCGGTCTCCCACTCCCACGTCGGCTACCGCGGCAAGGCCGCGCACGCGGCGGCGTACCCCGAGCAGGGCGTCAACGCGGCGGACGCCTTCACCCTCGCCCAGGTCGCCATCGGCCTGCTGCGCCAGCAGCTGCCGTCGAGCGTGCGCGTGCACGGGGTGCTGACCAACGGCGGAGAGGCCCCGAACGCCATCCCCGAACGCACCGAGGGACGCTGGTACGTGCGCGCGGAGACCACCACCGAGCTGCTCGAGACCGAGGAGCGGGTACGGCGCTGCTTCGAGGCCGGCGCGCTCGCCACCGGGTGCACGCTCGAGATCGAGCCGGAGAGCAAGCCGTACGCGGAGTTCCGCGAGGACGCCGCGGCGCTGGCGGCCTACCGGGTGAACGCCGAGGCGCTCGGGCGCCGCTTCGAGGCCGGTGGCGCTGCGGCGCGGATGAACCGGGCCTCGACCGACATGGGCAACGTCTCCCAGGTGGTGCCGGCGATCCACCCCTACGTCGGGATCGGGTCCCTGCCGGCGCTCAACCACCAGAGGGAGTTCGCCGACCACTGCGTCGGGCCGGATGCCGAGCGTGCCCTGACCGACGCCGCCACCGCGCTGGCCTGGACCGCCGTCGACGTCGCCCGGGATCGGGAGGACCGGCTCACGGGCCCGTGAGGACGACCAGCCGCTGGGTGGCCCTGGTCATCGCGACGTAGCGGTCGACGGCTCCTTCCAGACCGTCGCCGAAGGCGTCCGGGTCGAGGAGGACGACCAGGTCGAACTCGAGGCCCTTCGACAGCTCCGGGGACAGCGCCCGGACACGGGACGACGTGACCGAGCCCTCGGCGCTCTCGCCGACGCCGATGACGCAGGCGGTCCCTTCGGCGTGCTCGGCGAGCCAGGAGGCGAGGACCGGGCCCAGGTCCGTGGTGGACCCGTGGGCGACCGGGACGCCGGTGCTGCGGACCGAGGTGGGCACGTTGGCGTCCGGCAGCACGGCCCGGATGACCGGCTCGGCCTCGGCCATGACCTCGTGCGGCGTCCGGTAGTTGATGCGGAGGGTCGCCACGGAGACGTGCTCGAGCCCGATGCGTCCGAGCCGCTCCGACCACGACTGCGCGAAGCCGTGCCGGGCCTGGGCGCGGTCCCCGACGATGGTGAGGCTGCGGGACGGGCAGCGGCGCAGCAGCATCTGCCACTCCGCGTCGTCGAGCTCCTGGGCCTCGTCCACGACGATGTGCGCGAAGGGCCCGGCGAGCAGGCCCCCGCCGCCGGCCGGCTCCGGGGCGTCCATCGCGGCGGCCTCGTCCACCAGGAGGTGCTGCAGGTCCTGCCCCCTCAGCATCGACATCACCTGCATCTCGGAGTCGTCGGTGGCGACCAGGTGGTCGACGACGCTGCCCATCTCCTCCTGCCGGGCGGCGAGGGCGGCCTCCTGCCGACGCCTGCGCCGGGAGGCCTCCGGGTCGCCGAGTCGCTGCCGCGCGGCGTCGAGGAGCGGGAGGTCGGCCACCGTCCACGCCTGCGGATCGGTGCGCTGCAGACGCCGTACGTCCTCGGGGGAGAGCCAGGGCGCGCACATCCGCAGGTACGCCGGCACGGTCCACAGGTCCCCGACGAGATCGGTCGCCTCGACGAGCGGCCACGCCTTGTCGAACGTGGTGACCAGGTCCCTGTTCCGGCGCAGCGACCGCCAGACCAGCTCCGCGGGGATCTCGTCGTCGCGCTTGTCGACCAGGATGTCGAGAAGGGCGTTCCAGACCTCGTCGCGGGCCTCGTTGTGCGCGGTGCCGGGGTCGGGGGCGTCGAACGCCTCGGTCCAGTCGTCGGCGCTGAGCCGGATGTCCCCCCAGGGCGTCTCGACATCGGCGCCCTCGGCGGGTGGGGCCTCGTAGAACCTGACGGCCGGCTCGATCGCATCGACCATCTCGAGGCACGACTTCAGGCGCGCCGCGTCGGGGTCGGTCTCGGCGGCCGCGCCGGCTCCCTCGGGGACCAGGTCTCGCAGGGTGCAAGTCTGGACGCCCTCCTCCCCGAGGCTGGGCAGCACGTCGGCGACGTAGGCCAGGTAGGGCTGGTGCGGGCCGACGAACAGCACGCCGCCCCGCCGGTGACCGAGGTGCGGGTCGGCGTGGAGGAGGTAGGCGGTGCGGTGAAGGGCGACGACGGTCTTGCCGGTGCCCGGCCCGCCGTCGACGACCAGGGCGCCGCGCGACCCTGCGCGGACGATCGCGTCCTGGTCGGCCGCGATGGTGGCGAGCACGTCGCGCATCCGAGGCGAGCGGCTGGCGCCCAGGCTGGCGATGAAGGCGGACTGGTCGTCGAGGGCGGCGCGCCCCTCGAGGCCGTCCGCCGTGAACACCTCGTCCCAGTAGTCGCTGACCCGGCCACGGGCCCAGCGGTACCGGCGCCGGCTCGCCAGGCCCATCGGGTGGGCATGGGTGGCCGCGAAGAACGGTCCGGCCGCGGGGGAGCGCCAGTCGACCAGCAGCCGGCGGCCGTCGCTGTCGGTGAGGCCCAGCCGTCCGACGTACACGGGCTCCGGGTCGTCCACGCCGACGATGTGTCCCAGGCACAGGTCCAGGCCGTAGCGGCGCAGGACCCGCAGCCGAGCGGTCAGCCGGTGGATCTCGAGGTCGCGGTCCATGGCCCCCTGGCCGGTGCCGCCGGGCGCTCTGCGTGCCGCGTCGAGCCGGTCCGTCAGGGCGGCGACCGACTGCTCGATGGTCCTCGCGATGGCGGCGAAGTGCCGCTCGTCGCCGGCGACGAGTGCCGGGTCGGCCTTCGCCGCGAGGTCGTCGGAGAGGTCGAAGGCGCTGGTGGTCGGCCGCATCTGGTGAGGTCCCTGTCCGTGGGCGTCTGGCTACGGCCGGCGATTCTGCGGCCTGACGGGGGCCTTGCCGCAAGCCCCCCGGTGCGCTATACGTTGAGAGCGGAGGGCGGGCGGCGACCAGAAGGCGTCCCTCAGCTCGCGGGCGACGATGCCGGGCTCGGGTAGATGTCCGTGCTCTGCGCGGTAGCGATCAGCGCATCCTCCGGGCGGACCACCGAGAGGCTCGCCGACTGCGGCGCCAGGACGGCGTTGAGCACCCAGTCGTTGAGCACCCGCACCCGGTTGCTCATGCTGGGAAGGGCCATCAGGTGGTAGCCGCGGGCGATCGCCTTGCCTGGCAGGCCGGTGATCTCGATGCCGAGCGGCTTCGCGACGGCCTTGCTGCCGCCCAGGTCGGCGACGAGGCCGAGGTCCTTGTGGCGGTAGGCCCGCGCGCGGCCGTGTCCCAGGCTCGCGGCGATGTTGTGGCCGACCACGTTGCCTTGGCGCTGGGCGTGCTGCGCGGTCGGGGCGGTGAGCGGTGGCGGCTTCTGCTGACCGGACCGTCGACCGGGCTGGCGAGCGAGGTCGGGGACAGCGGCGGCGTCGCCGACGGCCCAGATGCCCTCGTCGGCGCGCATCTGCGCGTCGGTGAGCAGGCGGCCCCGGTCCAGGGGGAGCCCCAGGGTCGCCATGAGCGGGCTCCCGGCGATCCCGGCGCTCCAGACCAGCGTGCGGCAGGCGACGACGGTGCCGTCGGTGAGGGTGACGGTCTGCCTCTCCACGGAGGCCACCGAGACGCCCAGCCGCACCTCGACGCCGCGGCGACGCAGGACGGACAGCGCGTAGGCGCCGAGGCGGGGGCCGAGCTCCGGCAGCACGGTCGCGGACACGTCCACCAGCACCCAGCGCACGTCGGAGACGTCGAGGTGGGTCCAGCGCGACGCGACCCGGCGCAGCCAGTGGTGGGTCTGGGCCACGACCTCGGTGCCGGTGTAGCCGGCCCCGACGGCGACGACGGTCAGCCGTTCGCGCCGCTCGGCGTCGAAGGCCGGCTCGCGTGGCAGCGAGTCGGCGATGTCGAGCTGGGTGAGCAGGTGGTCGCGCAGGAACAGCGCCTCGGTGAGCGTCTTGACGCCGTGCGCCTGCTCGGACATCCCCGGGATCGGGAACCGGCGGGTGACCGACCCGGGAGCGACCAGCAACCGGTCCCAGGCCAGGGTGACCGTGCCGTCCCCGCCTCGCTCGCTCGGGCCCACGTCGACGGTGCGGTCCGCGCGGTCGGCCGACAGGGCGTGCCCGAGCACCAGCCTGGTCCTGCGCAGGACCTGCCGCAGGGACACTGCGACGTGCCGCGGCTCGAGCGCCGATGCCACGACGTCGGGGAGCAGCGGGCTGTAGACGAGGTAGTCCGTCGGACTGACGAGAACCAGGTCGGCGGCCTCGGGAGGCAGCACGCGCTCCAGCCTCCGTAGCGCGTGCAGGCCCGCGAACCCACCGCCGATCACGACGACCTGTGCTCTCGTGGCGCGCATGTGCCCACCCTGCCGTGTCGGCTCGACCGGCGACAGGGGCTGGACCGGTGAAGTCGGCCGCGACCGCCGAAGCCGTCGCGCGGGAGCTCCCTCAGACGCCGAGACCGGTGCGGGGCACCGGCTCGGTGACCAGCCGGTCCGCGCCGATGGAGCCGAAGTACAGGGCGAGGGTGGCGGACACGAGGTGCAGGAAGTTGTCCGGGTCGCCGAGGCTGTGGATGCCGAGGAACATCAGCACGTGACCGAACCCGAGGACGGTGACCAGTCCGAGCGTGGTGCCCAGGGCCAGGTTCGCGATCCGCGCGGCCGTGTGCCGGGAGGCGGCCAGCAGCCACACCGCGGCGATCGTGAGGTGCACCACGTTGTGCAGCGGGTTCACCATGAACAGGCCGAGCAGGCGCGGCCCGTCCATGCTGGCGAAGCCGTGGAGCCCGGTCGCGGCGAACCCGGCCAGGCCGGCGGCGAGGTAGGCGAGGCCGAAGAGCAGAGCGAAGATGCTCGCTGGCGAGCGGCTGAACCGGTGCACGGTGGTCTCCAGGTGGTGGTGGCGGCGAGGGTGGTCTCGTCAGGCGACGTCGGCTGCGAGGTCGGCTGCGAGGTCGGCTGCAAGGTCGGAAACGTGTCCGCGAGGGGCCGGACGAGGGGTGGTGCGGAGCAGGATGTCGACCTCGTCGGGTGAGACCGGCCGCGAGTACAGGTAGCCCTGGCCGATGTCGCAGCCGAGCTCGCGCAGGATCTCCGACTGCGAGTCGTGCTCGATCCCCTCCGCGACGGTCCGCAGGTCGAGGGCGGCGCCGAGCTGGGTGATCGTCTCGACGAGGACGTTCGGCTGGCCGGCGCTGAGCCGGTCGACGAACGACTTGTCGATCTTGACGATGTCGGCGGGCAGCTCCTCGAGGTAGCTCAGCGAGGAGTACCCGGTCCCGAAGTCGTCGATGGCGACCTGCACACCGATGCTGCGCAAGGCCGCCAGCTGGCGCTTCGCGTGCACGGGATCGGCCATCAGGAGACTCTCGGTCACCTCGAGCGTCAGCCTGTCAGGCGCGAGCCCGTGCTCGCGCAGCTGCGCCGCGACCACCTGCACCAGGTCCGCCTCCTGCAGCTCGCGGGCCGAGAGGTTCACCGCCACCGTCAGGTGGGCGTACTCCGGATGCGCCCGGTGCCAGCCCGCCAGCGACCGGCAGGCCTCGGCCAGCATGTGCCGACCGATCGCGACGATCTGTCCCGTCTGCTCGGCCAGCGGGATGAACTCCACCGGCGCGATCATCCCGCGACGGGGGTGCTCCCAGCGGGCCAGGGCCTCGAACCCGCTCAGCTCACCTGTCGCGAGCGTGACCGTCGGCTGGAAGTAGGCGCGGATCTCGCCGGCGCGCAGCGCCTGCTGCAGCTCGGTCTTGATCTGCAGGCGCCGCAGGGCGTCCTCGCCCATGACCGCGGCGTACTCGAGGAGGGTGTCCTTGCCGGCTGCCTTCGCGGCGTACATCGCCAGGTCGGCGTTGGCCAGCAGGCTGCTCGCGTCGGTGACCGCGTCGGCACGGGCGACTCCCAGGCTGGCGTGCACGGTCAGCTCATGACCGTCCAGCTGCACCGGACGGCGCAGCTCCTCCTGCACCCGCTCCAGCATGCGCCGGCAGGAAGCGGCGTCCAGGTCCTCGACCAGGACGGCGAACTCGTCGCCGCCGAGCCGCGCGACGGTGTCGCAGTCCCGTACGCCCTCGGCCAGCCGGCGCGCCACCACGACGAGGAGCTCGTCACCCACCCGGTGTCCGAGCGTGTCGTTGACGGCCTTGAACTCGTCGAGGTCGAGGAAGATCACCGCGGGCGTGGTCCCCTCGCAGGCACGCCGGCTCAGGGCGTGCTCGACGCGGTCGGCGAACAGCACCCGGTTCGCCAGGCCGGTCAGGTCGTCGTGCAACGCGCTGTGCCGCAGCTGCTCCTCCAGCGCCACCCGCTCGCTCACGTCTCGCGACGTGACCACGATGCCGGCCACCGTCTCGTCGTCGCGCATGTCGTTGTGCACGTTCTCGATGTGGCGCCAGGTGCCGTCCGGCGTGCGCACCCGCACCGTCGTCGGCAGGGGGTCCGCGCCGTCGAGCAGCGCGTCGTGCGACGCGACCAGGTGCACCGCGTCGTCGGGGTGGACGAGGTCGAGCAGGCTCGTCCCCACCAGCTCCCCGGCCGAGTAGCCGAGCACCGACTCCAGGGACGGGGTCTGGTAGCCGATCGTGAAGTCGATGTCGACGATCGAGATCAGGTCCGACGAGTGCCGGACCAGCGAGCCGAACCTGGCCTCGGCCTCCGCCCGCTCCCGGGCGGCGCGCAGGTCGCCGTTGACGCGAACGGCTGCGGTCCGCTGGAAGAGGACCCAGCCCATCACCGCGGCGAACAGCATGAGGACGATCGTCTCCCAGTCGGCCGTCGTGCCGGCCCGCTGCGACGCGCGGAGATGGGCCGACGCGGTCGAGTCCAGGTCCCGACGCAGCACGGCCAGGTCGGCGTCGACGACGAGTGCGGCGGCGCGGGCACGGACCAGGTCGTGGGCGGCCAGGGCGTTGCGCGTGGACCGGACCGACTGCTCGAAGGCCGTGCCTGCGCGGTGGCCGGCGGTGGCGCCGTGGCCGCCCGCCCGGGTGGTGCGGCCGACGACCGTGGTGAGGTCGGTGCGAGCCAGCTGAGGGGTCACCGAGCCCCGCGCCACCGCGCGCCAGACCTCGGCGCGGACCTCGTCGGCGGAGGACATCCGCTGGGTGAGCCGAACCTGTACGGCGGAGCGGGCATCGACCTGGCGGCGCAGGCCGATGGTGCTGAAGGCCAGGCCGAGCGCGACGTTGAGCACCAGCACGAACGCGACGACGCGGCGCGTCCGGCGTCGCCACCGCGACCCGGGTCCCGGAAGCCGCGGCCACTCGCTCACTGCAACACGCTCCGAAACCTTGGCGATCGTCGCCGGGAAGCATCGGCCGGGCCGCGCGGGACCTGAGCGTTGTGCTCAGCCCTTCACCGCGCCCCCGAACGAGAACGCCCCGCCCAGGCGTCGCGAGAGCAGGAGGTACAGCAGCACCGCCGGCAGCGAGTAGAGCATCGAGTAGGCCGCCAGCTGCCCGTAGACGACCTGCCCGTACTGGCCGAAGAAGGTGTAGATGCTCACCGACGCAGGCAGCCGGTCGTTGGAGGAGAGCAGCACGAACGGCACGAAGAAGTTGCCCCACAGCCCGATGAACGTGTAGATCGTCACCACCGACAGGCCCGGCCACATCAGCGGCAGCACGATGCTCCTCAGCCCCTGCATGACCGAGGCGCCGTCGGTCCAGGCCGCCTGCTCGAGCTCCAGGGGGACGCCGTCCATGAAGTTCTTGGTCAGCCAGATGGAGATCGGCAGCGCCGTGGTCGCCATGAACAGGATCGTGCCGGTCAGGGTGTCGATGAGGTTGACCTGGACGAACATGCCGTAGACCGGGACCATGATCGCCGTGATCGGCAGCCCGGTGGCGAACAGGATCGTGAGCAGGAACGGCCGCTTGGCGCGGAACTGGTAGCGCGAGAGCGGGTAGGCGGCGAGCACCGAGGCGACCACCGTCAGGAGCGTGCCACCACCGCACAGGATCGCCCCGTTGAGCATCGGCCGGTAGGTGGTCTCGAACGTCAGGATCGCGTGGAAGTTGTGGAGCGTCCACGGGTGCGGCCAGGTGACGGCGAGCCCGGCCCGGGCGTTGAAGGCGCCGAGCAGCAGCCACAACAGGGGTACGACGAACCCGGCGGCCACCACGAGCAGCGCCAGGTCCACGAGCACCTTGTCGACGAGCCGGCGCGACGCGTGCGCGGTGAGCAGCGAGCTCATCGGTGGTCCTCCAGCCGCAGCGCCTTGAGGTACACCAGGGAGAACACCGCGCCGATGGCCAGCAGCACCAGCGCCAACGCCGTACCGTAGCCGAGCTGGGAGAGCTGGAAGGCCTGCTGGTAGGCGAACAGGGGCAGCGTCTCGCTGCGGTTGCTCGGTCCGCCGCGGGTCATCGTCCAGATCAGGCCGAAGACCGACAGCGTCTGCAGGGTGATGAGCATGAGGTTGGTGGTGATCGACCGCCGGATCATCGGCAGCGTCACCGACCAGAGCCGCTGCGCGGTGCCGGCGCCGTCCATGGTCGCGGACTCCTCGATCTCCTTGGGGACCTCCGAGAGGGCCGCGGAGTAGACGAGCATGGAGAAGGCGGTGCCCCGCCAGATGTTCGCCAGCGACACCGCCAGGATCGGGATGCTGAACAGCCAGTCCTGCGCCGGCAGGGAGAGCAGGCCGAGGAACCGGTTGAGGGAGCCGTCGTCGCCGAGGAAGGCCGACCACAGGTAGCCCGCGACGACCTCCGGCATCACCCACGCGCCGATGACGATCGCGCTGACCACCGCCCGCACCCACGCGGTGCCCGAGCGCATCAGCAGCGCGAGCACCATGCCGAGGATGTTCTGCCCGATGACGGCGGAGAGGATCGTGAAGATCAGCGTGTAGAGCAGCGACTGCCGGAACTCGACGCTGGAGAAGGCCTTCCGGAAGTTGTCGAACCCGACGAAGTGCGCCCCCGAGGCCCCCGTCAGCGCCATGTCGGTGAAGGCCGAGTACAGGCAGTACAGGATGGGACCGGCGAGGAAGACCGCGAGCAGCACGACCGCCGGTCCGAGCGGGAGTCCCTGGAGCAGCCCCCGACGCAGCCGTGCCGCCGCGCCCGGGGCCGCCGTGGCCGAGACGCTCACGAGCCGGATGCGCTCGTGACGTCGTCGCCCGCGATGCTCTTGACCTGCTGGTCGTACTGCTGGGCCGCCTGCTGCGGCGACGCGCTGCCGGTGACGATCGACTCCGTCGCGGACTGGATCTCCTGGGAGATCCGGGGGTAGACCGAGTACGCCGGGCGGTAGTCGGTGATCGGCACCAGCGAGGCGAAGAACTGGTTCGTGGGGTTGGCCTTCGCGTACGACGGATCAGCCGCCACGTCCTTGCGGACCGGGATCTGGACGTTCTTGATGTCCCACTCGAGCTCCCTCTCCTTGCTGCCGAGGAGCTTGACCAGGTCCCAGGCCGCCGAGGCGTTGTCGGAGTTCTTCGGGATCGCCCACGTCCACCCGCCGGACAGGCTGACCTTGCCGCTGCCGCCACCGTCCTGCGTGGGCATCGCCGTGGTGCCCATCGTCGACTTCCACTGCGGCCACGGCGCGGCGCCGCCCTTCTGCCAGTTCAGCGACACCCACGACCCGTCCAGGTCGATCGCCAGCTTGCCCTTCGGCAGCTCCTGCTGCTGGACGGTGTTGCCCCACGTCGGCGCCAGCATGTCCTTGGCCGAAGGGGTCAGGCCCGCGTCCTTGAGCGTCTTGAGGAAGGAGAGCGAGTCGGTGAAGCCCTTGCTGCCCACCACCCACTTCTTCGCGCTCTGGTCGTAGAGGGTGTCGCCGGTGCCGTAGAGCAGCATCTCGAAGCCCTGCATGGACGCGGCCTCGCCGACGCCGGTGCCGGCGTAGACGTTGATGGGTGTCACGCCGGGCACCTTCGCCTTGACCGCACGGGCGGCGGCGAGGACGTCGTCCCACGTCTTGGGGTGCCAGTCGGTCGGCAGGCCGGCCTTGGCGAAGATCTTCTTGTTGTACCAGAGCGCCCGGGTGTCGGTGCCGTCCGGAATGCCGTAGGTCTTGCCGTCCAGCGCCTGCGCCGCCTTCTTCGCGGCCGGCTGGAACTGCGACCAGTCCGACCAGCTCTTGAGGTGGTCGTCGAGCGGACGCAGGTAGCCCGCCTCGATGTCGGAGTTGATCAGGAACGTGTCCTCGTACACGAGGTCGGGGGAGGTGCGCGCGGAGCGCATCTGCAGCTGGAGCTTGGTGTAGTAGTCGTCCTCGGAGGCGCTGATCGGCTGGAGGTCGACGGTGACGCCCTTGTGCGCCTTCTCGTACTCCGCCTTGACCGACTTCAGGAAGTCGGCCTGCACGTGGGAGTTGCCGAACTGCTGGTAGGTCACCGTGAGCGTCTTGCTGCCGCCGTTGCTGCCGCCACCGCCGCAACCGGCCAGGGTGGCGGAGACGACGGCCGCGGTGGCCAGGACGACGACGGCGCGGGCCTTGCGGCGGTGGCGCGGGATGCGGGACATCGGTTCCTCCGGGGGGACGGCCGCTGGGTGGCGGTGGCGGACGGGTACGACGGACAGCTGGGGCGGACCGGACGCGACGGGTCAGGCGTCGCGGGCGCGGGCGAGGCGCACGGTGAGGACCTGGAAGGGGCGCAGCCGCAGCCGCACCCGGCCGTCGCCGTCGAGGGCGAGGACGCCGTCGTCCAGGGGTCGTTCGAGCAGGTCGGTCGCGGTGACCGAGGAGACGTCGAAGCCGAGACGGAGCCGGCCCTCCGCGCGGGCCCCGAGCGCCTCGTAGACGCGGACGACCACGTCGCCCGCCACGTCATCGCCGGCGTCGTCGGCGAGCTTGACGGCGGAGACCACGATGCCCTCGTTGTCGACCGAGACCAGCGGCTCCACCGTGGCGTCGCCCGGGAGCGAACGTGCGGGGAGGTTGAGCCAGTGGCCCTCGCGCGTGGCGTCGAGCAGGTCGGCCCCCACGACCAGGGCGTAGCGCAGCCGGTGGCGGCCCTGGTCGGTCTCGGGGTCGGGGAAGCGGGGCGCGCGCAGCAGCGAGAGCCGGACCGTGGTCGTCGTACCGCCGTCGGGGCGCACCGTGCGGGTGACGTCGTGGCCGTAGGTGGAGTCGTTGACGAGGGCCAGCCCGTAGCCGGGCTCGCCGACGTGGAGGTAGCGGTGCGCGCAGATCTCGAACCTGGCCACCTCCCAGCTGGTGTTGGTGTCCGTGGCCCGCTGGACGTAGCCGAACTGGGTCTCCGAGGAGGAGCGGTCGGCGCGGACGTCGAGCGGGAACGCGGCCTTGAGGAACGTCTCGACCTCGTGCCAGTCGACGTCGGTGTCGATGTCCACGCGCCGGGCGCCGGGCGCCAGGGACACGACCTGGGTGAGCGTGGACCGGCCGAACCGGCGCACCACGCGGACCCCGGCACCGTCCTGGGCGCCGGACGGCACCACCGGCTCCAGCGACGTCGCCTCCACGAGATCGGTCACGTGCCGGGTGTAGTGCCGGTCGACGTCCCAGGCGTCCCAGTTGTTGGGGACGTCGGGGTGCAGCTGGAGGAGGTTGCCGGCGGCTCCGGGCGCGATGGCCTCGCGGCCGGTCGCCAGGTCGACGACCGAGCCGAGCAGCCCGCACCGGTCGACGACGGCGCGCACCAGGCCGTTCTCCAGCACGTAGCCGTCGCCGGTGGCGGTCACCGTCGCGGTCATGGTGGCGCCGCGCGCCGTCCCTGCGCCCGCGGCGACGGCGGCGCCCCCGGCCGGTACCCCGTCCCGGTCGTGGGGGGCCGCGTTGAACGTCACGCTCGTGCCCGCCGCCGGGTCCCCGGCGAGCGCCCGCTGCGCGGTGGCGACGATCACGGTGAGCTCGCGGGCCACCTCCGCATAGGTCTCGCGAGCCTCGCGGTGCACCCAGGCGATCGACGAGCCCGGCAGGATGTCGTGGAACTGGTGGAGCAGCACGGTCTTCCAGAGGCGGTCGAGGGCCTGCGCCGGGTACGGCGCGCCGGCGCGCACCGCGGCGGTGGTCGCCCACAGCTCGGCCTCCCGCAGCAGGTGCTCGCTGCGCCGGTTGCCCCGCTTGGTGTCGGCCTGGGTGGTGTACGTCGCCCGGTGCAGCTCGAGGTAGAGCTCCCCGACCCACACGGCGGGATCGGCATGGTCGGCGAGCGCCTTGGCGAAGAACGCCGAGGGCGCCTCGACCTCGACCCGGGCCGAGCCCTCGAGGTCGCGCAGCCGCGCCGCCCGGGCCAGCATCTCGCGGGTCGGGCCACCCCCGCCGTCGCCGTGCCCGAAGGGGACCAGGGACCGGTTCGCCAGGCCCTTCTCGGAGAAGTTGGCGACCAGGTGCGCCATCTCCTCGCCGCTCAGCTCGGAGTTGTAGGTGTCGACCGGAGGGAAGTGGGTGAAGACCCGGGTGCCGTCGAGGCCCTCCCACCAGAACGTGTGGTGGGGGTGCCGGTTGGTCTGGTTCCAGGAGATCTTCTGGGTGAGGAACCACCGCGAGCCCGACAGCGCGACCAGCTGCGGCAGGGCCGCGGTGTAGCCGAAGGAGTCCGGCAGCCACACCTCCTCGGTCTCGACGCCGAGCTCCTCGAGGAAGAAGCGCTTGCCGTGCACCAGCTGCCGGGCCAGCGCCTCGCCGCCGGGCATGTTGGTGTCGGACTCGACCCACATGCCACCGACCGGGACCAGCTGGCCGGTGGCCACCTTTTCGCGCATCCGGTCCCACACCTCGGGCCGGTGGTCCTTCATCCAGGCCCACTGCTGGGCCGAGGACATCGCGAACACGAGCTCGGGGTGGTCGTCCATCAGCGCGGTCACGTTGGACACCGTGCGGGCCACCTTGCGGACCGTCTCCCGCAGCGGCCACAGCCAGGCGGAGTCGATGTGGGCATGGCCGACGGCGGTCACGACGTGCGCGCCGGCGTGCGCGGGGGCGGCCAGCGCCGGCGCCAGGACCTCGCGGACGGCCGGCGCGGAGCCGGCCACGTCGCGCAGGTCCAGGACGTCCAGGGCGCTCTCGAGCGTCCGCAGGATCTGCCAGCGACGAGGAGAGTCGGTGGACAGCTCCCGCATCAGCTGGTCGAGGACCTCGACGTCCTGCACGAGCTCCCACACCGGGCGCTCGAAGACGGCCAGGTCGACGCGCCGCACCCGGTAGAGCGGGTCGCTGCCCGCGGTCAGCACGTCGCCGAGGTAGGTGCCGACCCCGGAGCCGTGGATGTCGGGGTTCGAGGCCGCCTCGACGTAGAGGTCCACGTCCTCGCCGCCGCGCGCGCTCGCGGCGACCGGCAGCCAGGTGCTCATCGGGTTCAGCGCCTTGACCGGGGTGCCGTCGGGGAGCATCGCCAGCGCCTCGGCCGAGAAGCCCGGTCGGTCGGAGGCGAAGCCGAGGTCGACCACGGCCTCGACCTCCCGGCCGGCCCAGTGCCCGGGCACCGTCCCGCTGACGTGGAACCAGGTGGTCCCCCAGGAGGGCCCCCACTCCTCGCCGGCCTTGGTCTCCGAGTACTGCGCGGACAGGCCCACACCCGGCGGGACGGGCTCACCGGGGGCCTGCCAGGACGCCAGCGACAGGGGCACCGACTCGCCGTACACGGCCGGACGCAGGCGCTCGGCGAGCATCCGGCCGACGCGGCGCTCGACCTGGACCCGATCGTCATGCATGTCGTTCTCCCGTGTCGCTCCCGAGGCGGTCCTTCGGACCCTAGGGCCGCACCCTTTAGCGCGTCAATACATCAAAGGTGCACGGCTCGGATATGCTCCTGGCCGGACGAGAAGGGGTCATGACCTATGGGGGCGCAGGACCGGGTCGGCGGGCCACCGCCGGGCACGACGCTCTTCGCCTGGGTCAAGGCCTCCCTGCGGGAGGCCATCGCCCGCGGCGAGTACGCCGCCGAGCAGCCGTTCGTCACCCAGCGCCAGATCGTCGAGCGCTTCGGCGTCTCCACCACGACGGCGGTGCGCGCGCTCAACGACCTCGTCGCCGAGGGACTCGTGGTCAGGCGTCGTGGCCGCGGGACCTTCGTGGCCGACCCCGCCCGTCGTACCCCGTCCACGGCTGCGTCCGCGCCGACCACCCGGACGGTCGCCTTCGTCAACCCGAACGAGGTCGACGCCCACCAGGTCGCGGTCCGGGCGGGCATCGCCGCCGAGTGCGCGGCACGCGGACATCGGCTGGTGGTCAGCAGCACTCCCGATGTCGGGTCGGAGGAGGCGGTGCTGCGGCGCGTGGTGGACGAGGGGGCGCACGGCATCGTCGTGTACCTGCGCGACCACTCGAGCGCAGCGAGCACCATCGACGAGCTGCGCCGCGGCGGGGTGCCGGTGGTGCTGGTGGACCGCTACCTCCCGTCGATGCCGACCGACGCGGTGATCTTCGACGACTTCGCGATCGGCTACGAGGTCACCAGGGCCGTCCTCGGCCGCGGCCACCGGTCGCTGGCGGTGCTGTGGGGGGAGGAGGACGTCACCAGCGTGCGGGACCGGCTCAGCGGCCACTACCGCGCGCTGCGCGACGGCGGCCTGCCGGAGCTGCCGGAGCGCTCGGCGCTGCGCGACTACTCCGCACTGCCCCCGGTCCGCCGGCAGGTCCGGCTGCGCTCGCTGCTGGACTCGCCGGGCGGGCTCACCGCCATCATCAGCGGCAACGCGGCCACCATGACGCTCGCGGCCTCGGACCTGCTGGCCTTCTCCAACGGCTTCCCGGGCTCCGTCGAGCTCGCGAACATGGACGAGATGGGGCCCTACGACGTCTCGCCGCTGGCCGTCGTCTCGGCCACGCTGCCGGCGCGCGAGATGGGCGCGACGGCGATGCGGCTGCTGCACGAGCGCATGTCGGGCTCGAGCGACCCGCCGCGACACGTGGTCCTCCCCGGCCGGGTGCACGTGGTGCAGCAGGGCCGCAGCACGCTGTCGGTGACCGGCGGTCGCGAGCCTGCCCGGAACGACCCTCCGCAGGCGCTCACCTGACCCGTGCGGACCTGTGCCCGCGCGGCCGCGGTCCGGGCGGGACCGATGGGCCGTGCCGACCCATGTCGCCGACCCCCCTCGAGCGCTAGAGTCCGGTTGTTGAAGGTGCGACGAGTGTGGCTCGCGAAGGGGACCGGGCATGACGGCTGACAGCGCGTTGCGTGCGATCGAGGCTCGGCGCGACGAGCTGCGCGCCCGGTACCTCCACCCGCCGGCCGAGCGTCCCCCGACACCCGGCCGCGGCATCCATCACGCGGCGATGATCTGCTCCGACGTGGAGGCGACGATAGGCTTCTACCAAGGCCTGCTGGGCTTCCCGCTGGTCGAGCTGGTGGGGAACCGGGACTATGCCGGGTCCTCGCACTTCTTCTTCGACGTCGGCAACGAGACCCTCCTCGGGTTCTTCGACTTCCCCGGTCTCGGGCTCGAGCGCGCCGTCGAGGCGGTCGGCGGCGTTCAGCACGTCGCGATCTCGGTGCCACGCGACCGGTGGGAGCAGATCCGTGTCCGGCTGGACGAGACCGGGGTCCCGTACTCCGGACCGGACCGGGGCATCGAGGAGTCGATGTACCTGAAGGACCCCGACGGCATCGGGATCGAGCTGCTGAGCGATCCCTTGATGTACTTCGGGGGCCGCCGGCTCGACGAGTGAGCGAGGCCCTTCTCCCGCCTCGCAAGGAGACCTGGCCGCGGCCACGCGACCTCCCGCCACCGGTGCCCGTGGATCGCGAGTCGTGCCGGGACCGTCCGGTGTTAGCGTCCCCACGTGGCCGGAGCTCTCTGGGTGGGTACCAGCTGGAAGATGACCAAGACGATCGCCGAGGCGCGGGCGTTCGCGGGCGTCCTGGCGGCGGCCGCCGTGCCCGACGGCGTCCAGCCCTTCGTGCTACCCGCGCACACCAGCCTCGCCGCCGTTCGCGACTGCATGCCCGCGGCGTCCCGGGTGCTGCTCGGCGCGCAGAACGCCCACTGGGCACCCGAGGGTGCCGGCACGGGGGAGGTCTCGATGCGCATGGCGGCCGACGCCGGTGCGCGGCTGGTGGAGATGGGCCACTCCGAACGCCGCGAGCTGTTCGGTGAGACCGACGAGTCGGTGTCCCGCAAGGCGCGGGCGGCTGTGGACGCGGGGCTGATCCCTCTCATCTGCGTCGGGGAGCCGTCGACGGTGCGCGAGTGCGGCGGCGCGGAGGAGTTCGTGACCGCGCAGCTGACAGCGGCGCTGTCCAGGCTTCGCGCCGACGAGGTGGCGGGCGCGATCGTGGCCTACGAGCCTGTCTGGGCGATCGGCGAGGCCGGTCGGGCCGCCACCCGTGACGAGGTGTCCCCGGTCCTGGCAGCCCTCTGCCTGGAGGCCGCGCGCGTGGGCTCTGGACAGGGCTGCCGGGCGCTCCTGTACGGCGGCAGCGTCACCACCGCCAACGCCGAGGACCTGCTCGACGATCCCCACACCGACGGGCTGTTCATCGGCCGGGCGGCGTGGGACGTCCAGGGCTTCCTGACCTTCCTGGACATCGCGGGCCGGCACGCGGCGACGGCGCCCGGCTCCTCCTCCGCCCGGGCGTGACCGGGCGCCGGCCCGGCATCCGCCAGGCCGGCACCTCGGCTCGCCGGCACGCCGCCGCACGCGCGCCGAAGTCCTCGGCGCGGACCGTTGACAGGCCCCGTCGACGCCGCGTACCTTACTTTTCACTTGAGCCGAGTGTTAGATAACACAGTTATCACACGGGCTCCGGTCCATACCGTCGCATGCGACCTGCAGAGGAGCCGTCCCCATGCATGCCTCAGGCATCCTCCTCCCGGGCGCCGCCTTGTGAGCGCGCCGTCGACCGTGCGCGGCCCGGCCGGCCTGAGCACCAAGGCCAAGCGCGTGATTCTCGCGGTCGTGGTCGTCGTGCTGCTGGTGGCCATGGCGCTCGACACGAAGGTGGTCGGCAAGGGCTCGACGCTGGGTGCCGGCCCCCAGGCGTTCTCCCCCGCCACGTGGGGCAAGGAGAACTTCCCCAAGGTGCAGGCCGCCATCGAGAAGCGGGCGGTGGACGCGTCCACGCTGGCGGCTGCGGTGGCCAAGAGCCCGACGGCTGCCGGGAAGAAGTACGGCATCGACGCCGGCAGCGGGGCCGGGCCGGAGGTGTCCGTCAAGTTCACAGGTGTCGTCGGCAAGGGCGCCTCCGGCATCTACCCGGTGAAGGTGGCCGGGCTTCCCAAGAACCTGCTCATCCGCATCCAGACCGGGCCGGCCATCAACGGCACGGACCTGCGTGACGCTCCCGGGACGGTCAAGTTCGGCGACTTCACGAACCAGATCGACTACCAGAACGCCGCGTCCGCGTTGAACGCGCAGCTCAAGAAGCAGGTGCTCGCGAAGGTCGACACCGCGCACCTGACGGGAAAGACGGTCTCCGTGGTCGGCGCCTTCCAGCTGATCAACCCGAACGCGTGGCTCGTGACCCCCGCGAAGCTGACCGTGTCATGACCGACGACATCGACCCCGACAGCGGCACCGACGAGGTCGTGCTGTCCGCGCGAGACGTGGTGAAGACCTACGGCGGCACCCGGGCGCTGAAGGGCGTGAACTTCGACATCCACCGGGGAAAGGTCACCACGCTGTTCGGCGAGAACGGCGCGGGCAAGTCGACCCTGATGAAGATCCTGTCCGGGGTGGAGCAGCCGACGGCCGGGGAGATCGTCCTGCACGGCGAGACGGTGAGCTTCAACTCCACCGTCGACGCCAGGGACCGCGGCATCTCGATCATCCACCAGGAGCTGAGCCTCGCGCCGAACCTCAGCGTGCGTGACAACGTCTTCATGGGACGGGAGATCCGGACCGGAACGGGGATCGACTTCACCGAGGAGGCCCGCCAGACGCGCGAGCTGATGGAGAGGCTGGAGGAGGAGATCTCCCCGTCGACGCTGGTCGCCGACCTGCGCCTCGGCCAGCAGCAGATCGTCGAGATCGCCCGAGCGCTGTCGGTGAACGCGCGGATCCTGATCATGGACGAGCCGACGTCGGCCTTGAGCGCCTCCGAGGTGGAGGTGCTCTTCAAGGTCATCGAGGACCTCAAGCGTCACGGCGTGTCGATCGTGTACATCTCGCACCATCTCGAGGAGGCCCTGCAGATCACCGACTACGCGGTCGTGCTGCGGGACGGCAACATCACGGCCACCGCGGAGGCCAAGGACATCGACCTGGAGTGGATCGTCCGTCGGATGGTCGGCGAGCACTTCAGCCTGGGTGAGGTCCCGACCGGATACGAGTTCGGTGCCCCTGCCCTCTCCATCGAGGGGGTCAGCGTCGCCGACGTCGAGAACCCGCAACGGTCCGTCGTCGACGGCCTCTCGCTCGAGGTCCGTGCCCGCGAGATCGTCTGCATCTACGGCTTGATGGGCGCCGGTCGTACCGAGCTCCTCGAGGCGGTCGCGGGGCGGGTGCCGATGACCAGCGGAAGGGTGGGCCTCAACGGCAAGGACGTCTCGAGGCTGTCGATCGCGGAGAGGATCCGTGCCGGTCTGTGCCTCGTCCCCGAGGACCGGCAGCGAGACGGGCTCGTGCAGACCATGTCGGTCGGCATGAACCTCACGCTGGCCAGCCTTCAGTCCTTCGTGAAGGGGCTGTTCCTGTCGAGGGGCGGCGAGCAGGAGCGCGTCGAACGGTCGATCGACGACGTCCGCGTCAAGACCGAGGGTGGCGCGGCTGCCATCGGCTCGCTGTCGGGGGGCAACCAGCAGAAGGTCGTCATCGGGAAGATGCTCGCCACGGACCCGCAGGTGATCCTCCTCGACGAGCCCAGCCGCGGCATCGACGTCGGCGCGAAGGCGGAGGTCTTCCGGCTGCTGGCCGAGCGCGCTGAACAGGGAATCGCCGTCGTCTTCTCCACGTCCGAGGTGGGCGAGTGCCTGAGCATCGCCCACCGCATCGTCGTGATGCGTCGCGGCAGGATCTCCGCCGAGTTCGGCCCCGACATCAGCAAGGAAGAGATCATGGCCGCCTCCGGCGAAGCCGTGGTCGTCTGACCACGTCGACGCAGGTCGACACACAAGGAACGGAATCAGCGATGGCTACGTCCAGCGAAGGGCGCAACAACAGCCGCCCGTCCGCCTTCACCGGCGGCTTCGACCTGGGGAAGATCCTGCTCGAGGGGCGAGCCTTCCTCGCCCTGATCGTGATCATCGTCGTGTTCTCGATCCTCTCGCCGAACTACCTGACCGCGAACAACCTGCTGACCATGGCCTCGCACGTCGCGGTGTACGCACTGCTGGCGATCGGCATGCTGCTGGTCATCCTCAACGGGGGCATCGACCTGACCGTCGGCTCGACGCTCGGGCTGTCGGGCGTGGTCGCCGGTTGGCTGATGACAGGGGTCCACCTCAAGGCGTTCGGTGACGTGACGATCTTCCCCGCGGTGTGGGTCGTGGTGATCCTGGCGATCCTGGTGGGCGCGGTGATCGGCCTGGTCAACGGTGTTCTCATCTCCAGGTTCAAGGTGGCGCCGTTCGTGGCCACGCTCGGGATGCTGTACGTCGTGCGAGGCATCGCGTTGCTGATGACCAACGGACTGACCTACAACAACCTCGACGGCAAGCCCGAGCTGGGGAACACGGGCTTCAACTGGCTCGGCTTCAACCGCATCCTCGACGTCCCCATCGGCGTCATCGTGATGATCGTGGTCGCCATCGTGGTCAGCGTGCTGCTGCACCGCAGCGTCTTCGGACGTTGGCTCTACGCCTCGGGTGGCAACGAGCGCGCAGCAGAGCTCTCCGGTGTGCCGGTTCGTCGGGTCAAGGTCTGGGTCTACGTGGCCTCCGGCGCATGCGCATCGATCGCCGGGCTGATCCTGTCCTCGGAGCTCACCTCGGCCAGCCCGACCGCCGGCACGTCGTACGAGCTGACCGCCATCGCCGCCGTCGTCATCGGGGGCGCCGCCCTGACCGGCGGACGGGGCAACGTGCGAGGCACTTTGCTGGGCGGCTTCGTGATCGGCTTCCTGTCGGACGGTCTCGTGATCGTCGGCGTCTCGGCGTACTGGCAGACTGTGTTCACCGGCGCGGTGATCATCCTCGCCGTGCTGCTCAACGCCATCCAGTACCGGGGCCGCAGGAAGCCGTCGTCGTCGAGCGGCGACGGACAGAGCGCCTTCCGGCAGTCCGGCCCCGTCGACACCGCCTCTCCGCAAGCGGAGCGGACCACGAGCTGACCGCGGAACGCGCATGGCCGCTCGACCAGCAGTACCCATCGTCGGAACTAGCTAAGGAAGTACGCATGAAGTCCCGTACAGCTCTGCTCACGCTCCTCGTGAGCGCCACCCTCACCCTCGCCGGCTGCGGCTCCGGCGGTTCGTCGAGCAACAACGCGTCCGGAGGGTCGGGCAAGTCGACCAAGGGCGGCCTGATCACGATCATCGTCAACGACCCGTCGAACCCCTACTGGAAGACGGAGGGCAGCGTTGCCGCGGCCGAGGCCAAGAGTCTCGGCTACAAGGCGAACGTCGCCGCGTCCAAGGGCGACACCAACACGGAGAGCACGCTGATCGACACCGCGATCACCAACAAGTCGGTCGCGATCATCCTCGACCCCGCGAACGCCAGCGGTTCCATCGGTGCGGTCAAGAAGGCGAACGCCGCGAAGATCCCGGTGTTCCTCGTCAACGCCGAGATCAACCAGGAGGGCCTCGCCAAGGCGCAGCTGGTCTCCAACAACGCGCAGGGCGCCGCTCTCGGTGCCCAGCAGTTCGTGAAGGTGATGCCGAAGAAGGCCGACTACGTCGAGCTGTACGGCGCACCGTCGGACAACAACGCCCAGACGCGCTCCAACGGCTACTCGACCGTGATCTCGCAGTACCCCGGCCTGAAGAAGGTCGGCAAGGAGGTCGCGAACTGGGACCGGACGCAGGGCCACGACAAGATGCAGTCCCTGCTGCAGGCGCACCCCAAGATCTCGGGTGTGATCGCCGGCAACGACGAGATGGCTCTCGGTGCGATCGCGGCGCTGAAGGAGGCCGGCAAGCTCAAGCAGGTCAAGGTCGGCGGTTTCGACGGGTCGCCCGACGCGGTCGACGCGATCAAGAAGGGCGAGCTGCAGTACACCGTGCTGCAGCCGGTGGCGAGCTTCGCCAAGAAGGCGGTCGACGAGGCCGACCAGTACCTCAAGACCGGCAAGACCGGCGCCTCGGCTGAGAAGCAGGCCTTCGACTGCATCCTCATCACCAAGGCGAAGGTGAACGACTTCAGCGGTCCGTTCACGCTCAAGAAGTAGAACACGTGGCCGCCCCGGGCCCACCCCGGGGCGGCCACCACCATCCCCCAGCCGCCCGGCCCGACCGAGGAAGGGACGTCATGAGCTATCTCCTGAACGACCCTGCCGAGTTCGCAGACGAGATGACCGAAGGGTTCGTCGCCGCGAACCTCGCCCTGGTGCGCAGAGTCGACGGCGGTGTCGCACGGAGGACCCGCACCCCGGCAGGCCAGGTCGCGCTCGTCGTCGGCGGCGGGTCGGGCCACTACCCCGCGTTCGCCGGGCTCGTCGGCAGAGGCCTCGCCCACGGCGCCGCGATGGGCAACGTCTTCGCCTCCCCGTCGGCACAGCAGGTCTACTCGGTGGCTCGAGCGGTGGCCTCCGATGCGGGCGTGCTGCTCTGCTACGGCAACTACGCCGGCGACGTGCTGAACTTCGGCCAGGCCCAGGAGCGGCTCGTCGCCGACGGCATCGCGTGCCGGACGGTGACCGTCACCGACGACGTCTCCAGCGCCGGCGACGGCGAGCGTCACAAGCGACGCGGGGTCGCCGGTGACCTCGTCGTCTTCCGCGCCGCCGCCTGGGCGGCGGAGCAGGGACGGTCCCTCGAGGACGTCTGGACGCTCGCGAACCGCGCGAACGAACGGACCCGCACCCTCGGGGTCGCCTTCTCCGGGTGCACGCTCCCCGGGGCACGCGAGCCGCTGTTCTCGGTCCCCGTCGGCCGGATGGCCATCGGGATGGGCATCCACGGTGAGCCCGGCCTCGAGGAGACGTCGATGCCCGCGGCCGACGAGCTCGCGGAGCTGCTGGTGGGCCGGCTGCTCTCCGAGCGCCCCGGCTCCGCTGGTGACCAGCGTGGCGGCCGCGTCGCTGTGATCCTCAACGGGCTGGGCTCGGTGAAGTCCGAGGAGCTGTTCGTCACCTACCGTCGGGTCGCCCGGCTGCTCGACGACGAGGGGCTCGGCGTGGTGGCTCCGGAGGTCGGCGAGCTGGTGACCAGCTTCGAGATGGCCGGCGTGTCGCTCACCCTGTGCTGGCTCGACGACGAGCTGGAGGCGGCCTGGACGTCGTCAGCGGAGGCGCCGGCCTACCGTCGCGGAGTCCTCGAGCCGCTCGACCACGAGGAGGCGGCCAGCGAGGACGCGGCCCCCTCCGTCCTCGCCCCTGAGGCGAGCGCGGAGTCACAGGAGGCTGCGCAGGTGGTGGTGGTCGCGCTGCGTGCGGTCGTCGAGGTGGTCGACGAGAACGCCGAGGAGCTGGGACGGCTGGACGCCGTCGCCGGCGACGGCGACCATGGGATCGGCATGCAGCGCGGTGCCGCCGCCGCGCTGGGGGCGGCGCGGCGTGCGGCCGAGGATCGAGCCGGTGCGGGAGCCACGCTGCGGGCGGCGGGGGACGCCTGGGCCGACCGGGCGGGCGGCACCTCCGGCGCACTGTGGGGCGTGGCGCTGCGTGCTCTCGCGGACGAGACGGGCGACGACACGAGGCCCGACGCGGCGACGGTCGCTTCCGGTGTCCGAAGCGCGGCGGCGGCGGTGGCGCGCCTCGGCAAGGTGGCTGTCGGAGACAAGACCATGCTGGACGCGATCATGCCGTTCACCGAGGAGCTGGACCGGCGCGTCGTGGCAGGCGGGTCGCTCGCCGACGCCTGGCGCCGCGCGGCCGGGACGGCGACCACGGCCGCCGAGGCGACCGCGGACCTGCTGCCGCGCGTGGGGCGGGCCCGGCCGCACGCGGAGAGGAGCCTCGGTACCCCGGACCCCGGCGCCGTGTCGTTCGCCCTGGCGGTCACCGCTGTCGCCGGCGTGCTCGCCGAGCGCCCCGCCGTACGGGACGCGTGAGATGGCCATCGCCGCGGAGTCCCCCCGCTCCGACTCGCGCCAGACCCGGCAGCTGGCGCGTCAGCGCGCGATCGCCGACGTGGTCATCGCGGAGGGCACGGTGCGCATCGAGCAGCTCGTCGAGCGGTTCGGGACCAGCCTGATGACGGTGCACCGGGACCTCGACGAGCTCGAGAACCGCGGCATCCTGCGCAAGGGCCGCGGGGTGGCGACCGCCACGTCCACCAGCCTCATCGAGTCCAGCGACGTCTACCGCTCGAGCAGGCAACTCGCCGAGAAGGACGCTCTCGCTCTGGCGGCGATGGACTTCGTCGAGCCGAACCAGGCGATCTTCCTCGACGACTCGACGACGGTGCTGCACATGGCCAAGTACCTGCCGGCCAAGACGCCACTCACCGTCATCACCAACGTGCTGACGCTCATCAACGAGCTCAGCAACGTCCGCGGCATCACGCTGCTCGCCCTCGGCGGCGAGTACTACAACTGGTGCAGCGCCTTCATGGGCCGCATGACCACCCAGGCCATCGCCAACCTCCGCGCGGACACCGCGATCATGTCCACGTCGGCCATCACCGACGACGTCGCCTTCCACCAGACCGTCGCGACGGTCGACACCAAGCGGGCCATGTTCGACTCGGCCCGGACCCGGATCCTCCTCGCCGACCACACCAAGTTCGACAGACGTGCGCTGCACGCCATCATGCCGCTCTCGGAGTTCGACACCGTGATCGTCGACGCCGGCACGCGTGCCGAGCACGTCAGACGCCTGCGCTCGCAGGGCATCGACGTCGTCGTCGCGCCGGTGAGCGCCCGTCACCGTGCCAGGAGCGACCGGGCGGCCGAACCGCAGCCTTGAGGGGCGCAAGCCTCCCCCGACATCCACAACAGCAGCGCTGCAAAGGGAAGGAACCACCGATGACCACTACCCAGGCAAACACCCAGAACCCCGGTGCCGGAACCGGTATCCCCGACACGATGCAGGCAGTCGTCTGCCACGGACCGGAGGACTACCGGCTCGAGGAGGTCGCGGTCCCCCAGCCGGGCGCCGGGCAGGCGCTCGTCCGCGTCGAGGCCACCGGGATCTGCGCCAGCGACCTGAAGTGCTACCACGGGGCCGCCAAGTTCTGGGGCGACGCCAACCGCCCCGCCTGGGCGGAGACGGAGGTGATCCCCGGGCACGAGTTCGTCGGCGAGGTGGTCCAGCTCGACGAGGAGGCCGCGGCCCGCTGGGGCATCGGCGTCGGCGACCGCGTGGTCTCCGAGCAGATCGTGCCCTGCTGGGAGTGCCGCTACTGCCTTCGGGGTGAGTACTGGATGTGCGCTCCGCACAGCCTCTACGGCTTCAAGCGCCGGCACCCGGGTGGCATGGCGTCGTACATGCTGTTTCCGGTCGAGGCGCTCGTGCACAAGGTCAGCAAGGACCTTCCGGCCGCGCACGCCGCGTTCACCGAGCCGCTCTCCTGCGCCCTGCATGCCGTGGAGCGGGCGAGCATCCGCTTCGAGGACGTGGTCTTCGTCGCCGGATGCGGTCCCATCGGGCTCGGCATGATCGCCGGCGCCGTCGCCAAGAGCCCGGCCGCGGTGGTGGCCCTCGACATGTCGGAGAGGAAGCTCGAGCTGGCCCGCAAGTGCGGCGCGACGCACACCGTCAACATCGCCGAGCAGGACCCCGTGCAGGTCGCCAAGGACCTCACCGACGGGTACGGCGCGGACGTCTACCTCGAGGGCACCGGCCACCCCTCCGCGGTGGGTCAGGGACTGAACCTGCTCCGCAAGCTCGGCCGGTACGTCGAGTACAGCGTCTTCGGCTCCGACGTGACCGTCGACTGGAGCATCATCAGCGACGACAAGGAGCTCGACGTCCTGGGGGCGCACCTCGGGCCGCACTGCTGGCCCGCGGCGATCCGGATGCTGGAGTCGAAGGTCCTCCCCATGGACGAGATCTGCTCCCACCAGCTTCCTCTCGAGCGGTTCCAGGAGGGCCTGGACCTCGTGGCGGCCGGCACGGAGTCGGTCAAGGTCACGCTCCTCCCGGCCTGATGCACCCGACAGCCGGCCGGCCCACCCTGACAAGGCCCGAAAGGACCCTCGCATGACTCGCCTCTTCGACGACCCGGCAACGTTCACCGAGGACATGCTCGTCGGCTTCGTCGACGCGAACCAGCGCTACGTGTCCGCCGTACCCGGCGGCGTGGTGCGAGCGAACCGGACCCGCTCGGGCAAGGTCGCGGTGGTCGTGGGTGGTGGCTCCGGCCACTACCCGGCCTTCTGCGGCATCGTGGGGCCGGGCTTCGCCGACGGAGCCGTGGTCGGCAACGTGTTCACCTCACCCTCGGCCGCCGATGCGGCGTCGGTGGGGAGGGCCGCTGACGGTGGTGCCGGCGTGGTGTTCAGCACCGGCAACTACGCCGGTGACGTGATGAACTTCAACCAGGCCGTCGAACGGCTCGGCGACGCGGGCATCGAGGCGCGCTACGTCCTCGTCACCGACGACATCGCCAGCGCGCCTGCGGACGAGCGGGCGAAGCGCCGAGGCATCGCGGGCGACTTCACGGTGTTCAAGGCGATGTCGGCCGCCGCCGAGGCGGGCTACGACCTCGAGGGGGTGCAGCGAGCGGGCGAGCACGCCAACGACCGGACCCGCACCCTCGGGGTCGCCTTCGACGGGTGCACCATGCCGGGGGCCGACGAGCCGCTGTTCCGGGTCGAGCCCGGCCGCATGGGCCTGGGTCTCGGCATCCACGGCGAGCCGGGCATCGCCGACCACGCCATGCCCACCGCGGCGGAGCTGGCCACGATGCTCGTGGAGGGCGTCCTCGCCGACGCACCCGACGGTGCGAGCACGAGGGTGACCGCGATCCTCAACGGCCTGGGACGCACGAAGTACGAAGAGCTCTTCATCGTCTGGGGCACCGTGGCCCGGCTGCTGCGCGAGGCCGGTCTGGAGGTCGTGGAGCCCGAGGTCGGCGAGCTGGTCACGAGCCTCGACATGGCGGGCTGCTCCCTGACCGTGATGTGGCTCGACGAGGAGCTCGAGAGGCTCTGGTCGGCCCCGGCCGACAGCCCGGCCTACCGCAAGGGTGCTCCGGTCTCCTCCGGTGAGGGGGAGCGGCGCACCGGTACGGACCTCGCCGCCGCCACCGCGGGGACGAGCTCCGGCCCGGCCGATGAGGAGGCCCGCCGCGCGGCAGCGACTGTCCTGGCGGCGCTGGAGGCGATGGCAGCCACGGTGGCCGCCGCGGAGGAGGAGCTCGGCCGCATCGACGCGGTCGCCGGCGACGGCGACCACGGACGCGGCATGGTGCGAGGCACCGGCGCTGCGGTCGAGGCGGCTCGTGAGGCGACCGGCGCCGGCGCCGGGCCGGGCACGACGCTGACCGCCGCCGGTGACGCGTGGGCCGCGAAGGCGGGCGGCACCTCCGGGGTCCTCTGGGGCGCGGCCCTCGCCGCGCTCGGCAAGGTGCTCGGCGACCAGGGCCGGCCGACGGGCCGGGTGGTCGCCGACGGTGTCCGCGCCGGGTACGACGCGCTGGTCCGCCTCGGCGGGGCGAGCCCGGGGGACAAGACCATGCTCGACGCGTTGCTGCCCTTCGCCGAGGCACTGTCGGCGGGAGTGGAGGGCGACCGGCCCCTGAGCGAGGCGTGGGCGGTCGCGGTGGAGCGGGCGAAGGCGGCGGCGCAGGCGACCGCGCAGCTGCGTCCGAAGGTGGGGCGCGCCCGGCCTCTGGCGGAGCGCAGCCTCGGCACGCCGGACGCGGGTGCGGTGTCGCTGGGCATGTGTGTGGAGGCCGTGGGCGGCGTGCTCGCGGGCGAGTGAGGACCCGGCCGGCAACGGCCTCTCGGACGAAGGAGACAGACGTGACTGGGAACAAGCTGCGGGTCGTGGTCGGTGGGGACGACGCCGGCGTCCGCTACAAGGACGCGATCGCCGCCGACCTGCGCGCCGACGACCGCGTGGCCGAGGTGATCGACGTCGGTGTGTCCGAGGACGAGGACACCCACTACCCGCACGTGGCCGTCGCAGCCGCGCGCCTCATCTCCGAGGGCAAGGCGGACCGCGCGCTGCTGGTCTGCGGAACGGGCCTCGGGGTGGCGATCAGCGCGAACAAGGTGCGGGGCATCCGCGCCGTCACCGCCCACGACAGCTACTCGGTGGAGCGGGCGGTGCTGAGCAACAACGCCCAGGTGCTGTGCTTCGGCGAGCGGGTGGTGGGTCTCGAGCTCGCCCGCCGCCTCGCCCGCGAGTGGCTGGACTACCGGTTCGATCCCACGTCCGCATCCGCGGAGAAGGTCGACGCGATCACCGCCTACGAGTCGAGCGACCTGGCCGACGACGCCTGACCCGGCGTCTCTGGTGCACCGGACGGCGCCGGCCCGGTGCCCTCCAGGAGGTGCAGCAGCCGGCCGCGTGCGGAGACCATGTGCGCGTCCATCGCGGCCCCCGCGGCGTCGGCGTCGCAGGCTCGGACGGCCGCGACGATCGCGGTGTGCTCGGCGACGGTCAGCCTCGTGTGGTGGGCATCGCGCACCCCGCGCTCCACCCACACCCGGATCAGGCTGCGCACGGTGGTGAGCAGGTCGGCCAGAGTGACGTTGCCGGTGCTGGCCGCCAGCAGCTGATGGAACCGCATGTCGGCCTCGACGAACGCGGGGAAGTCCTCGCTGTGGGTCGTCATCGTCTCGATCGTCTCGTCGAGAGCCGCCGACGTCTCGGCCGTGGCCAGCTCGGCGGCCAGGCGCGCCACCCGCACCTCGAGACCATGCCTGACCTCGATCAGCTCGCGGGTACGGCGTTCGCCGAGGAGGACCCCCCAGCTCAGCGTCTGGGGAAGCAGCTCGGAGGCACTGCCCTTCAGGTACGTGCCGGAGCCCGGACGCACCGAGACGACGCCCAGCAGCTCGAGCGCCGCCAGCGCCTCGCGGACCGCGGAGCGCCCGACGCCGAGGGACTCCGCGAGCCGTCGCTCCGCGGGCAGTCGGGCACCGGGCTCGAGCCGCCCCGAGGTGAAGTAGTCCAGCAGGCGGCGCGTCACCACGGACACGACGCTGACCGGCTCGATCGAGGCCAGCGGATCCGAGGTCACGGCAGTGACGATATCGGGCGGCACCCCTGCTCGCACGCATTGGTTGACTGGTTGACCAATTGCCGACGAAGTGGGTAGGGTCTCGCGTGAGATGACGATCGGGCTGAGCACGTACTCCTTCTTCTGGCAGTGGCATGCCACCGCCGGCCGGCCGCTGTCGCTCGCGGACATGCTGGCGCGCACGCAGGAGTGGGGTGCCGACCTCCTGCAGATCTGCGACTACCCGGCCGTCGAGGAGTACGACGGGGGACAGCTGCTCGCCCTCGCCCAGGAGGCCGGACGCCGCGGTGTGGGACTCGAGCTCGGTACGAGGGGGATCGGCGTCGAGCACCTGGAGCGCTACCTGGGCCTGGCCCAGCGGCTCGACGTGCGGCTGGTTCGCTCGATGGTCCCGGCATCCGAGGCGGACGACGCCGAGGTGCTACTGCGTGCGGTCCTGCCGTCGTACGAGCGGGCCGGCGTCGTGCTGGCGCTGGAGACCTACGAGCAGATCTCCACGGCGCGGCTCGTGGACGTCGTGGAGGCGCTGGACTCCCCGGCACTGGGCGTCTGTCTCGACCCGGCCAACTGCGTCGCAGCGCTGGAGCATCCCTGCGACACCGTCGAGCGCACCGCCGACCACGTCGTGAACCTGCACGTCAAGGACTTCTCGTTCACCCGCCAGGCCGCCTGGGTCGGCTTCACGCTCGCCGGCGCACCGCTGGGAGAGGGGCTGCTCGACCTGGAGCACCTGTTCGCGCGGGTCCGGCCCGAGGAGCGGGGGATCAGCCAGGTCGTCGAGCACTGGCTGGTGTGGCAGGGCGACAGCGCCACCACCTGCCGGGTCGAGGACGACTGGACCCGGCACAGCCTGCAGTGGCTGCACGACAGGGCCCGCCGCGCGCCAACGGGCGCGGGGCGGGAGGAACGGACAGACGACCGGAGAGGGAACAACCCATGACCGAGAAGCTCACGATCGCCGTCGTCGGCGCGGGCGGCAAGATGGGCATGAGGGTGTCGGACAACCTGATGCGCACCGAGCACGACGTCGCCTATGCCGAGAGCTCGCCCGCCGGCCAGCAGCGCACCCGCGCCGCCGGCCGCGAGGTCACCGACACCTCCGCGGCGGTGGCGCACGCCGACGTGGTGGTGCTGGCCGTGCCGGACATCGCCCTGCAGCCGGTGACCGCCGACGTCGTGCCGCAGCTGCAGGAGGGAGCGGTCGTGCTCACCCTCGACCCCGCCGCCGCCTACGCGAACCTGCTCACGCAGCGCGACGGCATCCACTACGCGGTCGCGCACCCCTGCCACCCGTCGATCTTCCTCAAGAGGCGCACCGACGAGGAGTACGCCGACACGTTCGGCGGCATCGCAGCACCACAGGACGTGCTCGCCGCCTACGAGGGCGGAGACCCGGAGGCCCAGCGGAGGGCCGAGACCGTGGTGCGGGCGATGTACGCCCCCGTCCTCGACGTGCACTGGGTCACGGTCAAGCAGCTCGCGCAGTGCGAGCCGACCCTGGTGGAGACGGTGGCGTGCATGGTCGGGGACTTCCTGAAGGAGGCGCTGCACGAGGCGGTGCACACCATGGGCGTCCCGGAGCCGGCCGCCCGGGCGATCCTGCTCGGGCACACGCAGGTGGCGCTGGCCAATGCGCTCAACGGGGACAACCCGTTCTCCGACGCGTGCCTGATCGCGATGGACTACGGCCGCAGCCGGATCATCCGCGACGACTGGAAGGTCATCTTCGACGACGACGAGCTCGACCGGAACCTGCAGGCGATGCTGCACCTGCCCGAGCCGATCCGCCGCTGAGCGTCGGCGTGAGCGCCCTGCCCGAGTCGAGGCGACCGCCCGAGCCGCTGCCGCTGCGCGCCGGCCCGTGGTCGGCGGAGCTCCGCGGCGAGGAGCTCGCCGACATCCGGTACGACGGGACGCTGCTGCTGCGCGCGGTCCGACCGGTGGTCCGCGACGAGGACTGGAACACCGTCCCTGTCACGGTCGTGGACCGGCAGGTGTCCCGTCGCCCGGACGGCTGGTCGGCCGCCCTGGTGCTGCGGTTCCGTGGTCCCGACCCGACGGGACCGCTCGACTACGACGGCCGTGTCGAGGTCACGGTCGAGGGCGACGGCCTCACCGTGTCGTTCGCCGGCACCGCCCGGGCCGCGTTCCGGCGCAACCGGATCGGCCTCGTCGTGCTGCACCCCCTCGGGGACGCGGGACGGCCGGTGGAGGTGGTGCACACGGACGGCTCCGTCGTACCCGCGACCTGGCCGGAGGCCATCAGCCCGCACCAGCCGTTCCGGGACGTCCGCGGTCTCCGCTGGCAGCGTGAGGGCGTGCGAGCCGCTCTCGACCTCGACGGTGACGTGTTCGAGACCGAGGACCAGCGGAACTGGACGGACGCGTCGTTCAAGACCTACAGCACGCCGCTGTCGGAGCCGTTCCCCGTCGAACTCGCGCCGGGTGACCAGGTGCACCAAACCGCCCGGCTGCACGCTGCCGGCCGGGCCTCCACCGTTCACGCCGAACCGCGAGCGAGCAGCGCACAGCAGGTGGTCGTCACCGGTGCCGCGCGCGCACTCGTCCCCGCGCTGTCACTCGGCGCCACCCCGCGATCGGGGGCAGCGCCCGCCTGGGCTCAGCCCGACAGCGGCTTCGCGGCGGTGCTCGTCGAGCTCACCCGCGCCGAGCCCGACTGGCCGGCAGTGCTCGCGGCCGCGACACGCGAGGCCGACTCCCTCGGTGCCGCCCTCGACGTGCGGGTCGTGGCGCAGGAGCCGACCGACGTCCGGGCCGCAGTCGAGCTCCTCGACCCCTCCCGACTGGGGCGGATCGGCGTGTTCGACGCCGTCGGCCACGTCACCACCAGGCCGCTGTGGGAGGCGCTGCTGAAGGCGGCACACGGGGCCGACGTGCCGCTCGTCGCCGGCGCCCGCTCCCACTTCGCCGAGCTCAACCGTCGCATCGGCGACCTGCCGCCCGACGCACCGGCGCTGACCTGCAGCATCACGCCGCAGATGCACGCCGCCGAGGTGCCCCACATCGTCGACAGCCTCGCCGGGCAGGAGGCGGTCGCCCGGGACGCCGTACGGCTGTCCGGAGGGCGCGCCGTGCACCTCGGCCCGGTCACGCTGCGTCAGCGGTTCAACGCGGTCGCGACCAGTGGCAGGCAGGCCTCTGCGCGGCCCGACCCCCTGCAACCGTCGCGGTTCACCGCCGCGTGGACCCTCGGCAGCGTCTGCGCCCTCACCCGGCGCGGCGTCGAGAGCCTCTGCTTCTACGAGGTCTCCGGCGCCGGCGGCATCGGTGACGCCGACCGCCTCTACCCCGTCGGCGAGCTGCTCACGGTGCTCGCGCGGCTCCGCGGCTGCCAGGTGCTTGCGACGCGCGCGCCCGGCGGCGTGGCGGCCTACCCGGTGCGGACCGCCGACGGCCTGCGCGTCGTGCTCGCGCGGCTGGCAGACACGCCGATGCGGTACGACGTGCAGGGACCGGACGGCGGCAGTGCGTCGGTGGAGCTCGAAGCCTGGTCCACTGCCGAGGTGAGGTTGACGTGACGGCGCAGGACACGGGACAGAGGAGGCACGCGATGGGCGGACGGCTGGCAGGCAGGAGCGCGCTGGTGACCGGCGCCGGCTCCGGCATCGGGCGCAGCGTGGCGCAGCGGTTCCTCGCCGAGGGAGCCCGGGTGGTGCTGGCGGCCGGCGTCCTGGCCTCCGCTCGCGCGGGGGCCGGGCGGCGGGCGGCCGGCTCGGACGCCCTCGCGGTCGAGATGGACATCGCCGACGAGGCGGCGGTGGAGGCGGGCTTCGCCGCCGCGGCCGCGGCCGGCTACGACCTCGACGTGGTCGTCGCGAACGCCGGCGTGCAGCTGTTCGGCCGGGACGCCCGGGTGGCCGACCTCGACCTCGCCGTCTGGCAACGCACCATCGACGTCAACCTGACCGGCACGTTCCTGACCCTCAAGCACGCCGTTCGCGCGATGCGTGCCCGCGGCGGGTCCGTCATCGTCACCGGCAGCCCTACCGGGCTGAACGGCGAGGGGAGGGACTTCACCGCCTACAGCAGCTCCAAGGCCGGCATCCACGGCATGGCACGCGCCGTCGCGGCCGCCTACGCCGCCGAGGGCATCCGGGTGAACACCGTTGTGCCCGGGTACACCGAGACCCCCCTGGTCACCGCGATCTCCGAGGACACCGAGGACCGAGCCGCGATCGTCTCTCGGATCCCCCTCGGCCGCCCGGGCCGTCCCCAGGACGTCGAGGGGATCATGGTCTACCTGGCCAGTGACGAAGCGGGCTTCGCCACCGGCGCCATCTTCCGCGTCGACGGAGGGATGACGACACTGTGACCGCTGAGCCGCACACCTTCGGATCCTTCGGCGAGCTGATGGCCGGGAGCTTGCGATGAGGGCTCGTGCTCGACGCGCCATAGCCTCTGGCCTCACGGCGCCTCCCGTCGTGTACTACAAGCCCGACTGTCCCTTCGCAACGTGCGGATGTCCCGTGCTCGGATCGCCTATTGAAGCGGCCGGAGGACTTGTACGTCGACACCGAGTTCGCGAGCCCCGACAAGCTTCGCGTCCGCGGTCACCAGCGGCGCCTCGAGCGCCTGGGCCAGCACGACGTACGCTGCGTCATAGACCGTGAAGTTGTTCCTCAGCTCGAGCACGGAACGGATCATGGTCGATAGCGGATAACGATCGATGGTGAACGAGTTGAAGTCGTCAGCCGCGTCCTCCAGCTGCCGAGGGGCGAGCTTGCCGCCGAGAGCATGGCCTCTCAAGGCGCTTGCCACCTCGTAGTCGATCAGTGACGGAGCGTGCAGGTCGCTGTCGGCGATGAGGGCGAGCAGTTGCGGGTTGGCAGGCTCGTCCACTAGCGCGTCGACCATCGCCGACGACTCGATCACGATCATGACGCTTCGCGTGTCTTGCGTATCTCCGCCACTGTGTCAACCACCGACGGACCGCCTCGCCGGTCACGGCGGGCCAGGCGTTCGACGATCTCGGCGTTGGTTGGTCGGGCCGCGAGTCGATCCAGCTCGTTGCGCAGGTAGGCGCTGAGCGTGAGCCCGCGTTCTGCTGCTCGTGCCTTCAGGGAGCTCAGTGTTGCGTTGGAGACGTCGCGTACCTGGACGAGTGCCATACAGCTACAGTATGCGTTCCGATGCCGAGCATGCAACGTGCATGCGCACTGGGGCGTTCTCGGCGCGCGCCTCGCCGTGGTAGAGCACCGCGATGGCGGCCCGCCACGCGACCGACCCGATCCGTCGCGAGGTGGCCGGCCGCGTCGGCCGCCTGCTGTGGTCCAGCCAGGAGGAAGGTGCCGGCCGTGGCGACCACGACTGAGACTGAAACTGAGACTGAAAGCCGAGCCTTGGACGAACCGGGGGCGCCCGAGACAGCGTTCCCGCAGGCCGGCGTGGCGGAGGATGCGGGATTCGAACCCGCGAGGGCTTGCACCCAACCCGCTTTCCAAGCGAGCGCCATAGGCCACTAGGCGAATCCTCCGCCGCAGAGGCTACCGGTCCGACTTCGCGGGGAGGAAACCGACCGGCCCCGGGCGACTTGGGGACGCCTGCGGGTTCCCCCTAGACTCTGGCCAACCCCCCGTGCGGCGGCATCTCGCCCAACTCCCCCAGGGCCGGAAGGCAGCAAGGGCAAGTGAGCTCTGTCGGGTGCGCGGGGGGCCTTCTGCTCTGCGGGTCCGGCCGGGTGCTCCTCGAGATGGCCTGTCAGGGCCGGTGGTTAGGGTGCACACGTGGAAGCACCGCTCGCGCTCTACCGCCGCTACCGGCCCGAGACGTTCGCCGAGGT
>JAICKK010000076.1 GCA_025927955.1 Nocardioidaceae bacterium | reverse complement strand
GGCCGGAGGCCGAGGTCGTGACGCACCAGGTCGTCGAGCCGCCGCTGAGCCTGCGCAGCCGGCTGGCCAGCGGCGCCGTCCTGGTCGTCGTGGGACTGGTGTGCGCGCTGCTGCTGGGCCTGTCCGTCGCCGGCGCCGCGCGCGCCGACTTCGTGCTCTCCCCGGACAGCCCGCGCCTGTCGGTGACGCTTCCGGCGCGGGTCAGCTGTGTCATCCTCGGCGTGGTCGTGGTGCTGCTGGGCGCCTGGCAGGCGGCCCACGGGTGGCGCCGCCAGGCGATGCGGTGGGTGATCTCGGCCAGCGTGCTGTGCTTCGTCGTCGGCTTCCTGTGCTGGGCGGTCGCCGGCGGGCCGGGGAGCTCCTTCGACCTGCTCGGCCTGCTGCAGAACACCCTCCTCACCGCCGTACCCCTGATCCTGGGCGCCCTGGCCGGGGTGGTCTGCGAGCGGTCGGGCGTCATCAACGTCGCCATCGAGGGGCAGATGCTCGTCGGGGCGTTCGCCGGCGCCCTGGTCGCCAGCATCGCCGGCAACCTCTACCTCGGCATCGTCGGGGCCATGGTGGCGGGCGGGCTGATGGGCCTGCTGCTCGCGGTCTTCGCGATCCGCTACCTGGTCGACCAGGTGGTGCTCGGGGTCGTCCTGAACGTCTTCGCCATGGGCCTGACCGGGTTCGCCTACGACGCGCTGATGCAGCCCAACACCGAGGCGCTCAACAGCCCGTCCACCTTCGACCCCATCGCGGTCCCGCTGCTGTCGAAGATCCCCGTGCTCGGCCCGCTGCTCTTCGACGCCAACATCATCGTGTACCTGATGTACGTCCTCATCATCGTGGTCGACGTCGCGCTGTTCCGCACCCGCTGGGGGCTGCGCACCCGGGCGGTCGGGGAGCACCCCAAGGCGGCCGACACCGTCGGCATCAAGGTGCGGGCGACGCGCTACCGCAACGTGATGATGGGCGGCGCCGTGGCCGGGCTGGCGGGTGCCTTCCTGACCATCGGGGCCATCGGGGCGTTCAACAAGAACATCTCCTCCGGGAAGGGCTTCATCGCCCTGGCCGCGGTCATCTTCGGACGCTGGAGCCCCCGCGGAGCCATCGCGGCGGCACTGCTGTTCGGCTTCTGCGACGCGCTGGCCACGGTGCTGTCGTTCACCCAGACACCGGTGAGCATCCCCAGCAACATCCTGCTGATGCTGCCCTACCTGGTGACCGTGTTCGCGGTGGCCGGCCTGGTGGGCCGCGTCCAGGCGCCCGCCGCCGACGGCCAGCCCTACGTCAAGGAGTGACGGTGAGCGAACAGGTCCACGGCGACCCGTGGCCGAGGCTGCTGAGCGCCGCCCGCGAGGTGATGCGGCGCGCCTACGCGCCGTACTCCCGCTTCCGGGTCGGAGCGGCCGCGCTGGTCGACGACGGCCGGCTGGTGGTCGGCTGCAACGTCGAGAACGCGGCCTACGGCGTGACCCTGTGCGCGGAGTGCGGGCTGGTGTCGGCGCTGCACGCAGGCGGCGGGGGCCGGCTGACCGACTTCGTGTGCGTCAACGGGACCGGGGAGGTCGTGATGCCCTGCGGCCGCTGCCGGCAGCTCCTCTTCGAGCACGGGGGAGCGGACCTGCGGCTGCTCACCGCCTCCGGCGTCCGGTCGATGGCGCAGGTGATGCCGGACGCGTTCGGCCCCGACGACCTCGACGCCGGCTGATGACCCGGCCGGTCTCGGCGCCGCACGACGCGGTCGAGGTGATCGCCGCCAAGCGCGACCGCGGAGAGCTGAGCGACTCGCAGATCGACTGGGTGCTCGACGCGTACACCCGCGGGGCGGTGGCCGACGAGCAGATGTCGGCGCTGGCGATGGCGATCCTGCTCAACGGGATGACCCGGCGCGAGGTGTCGCGGTGGACCGCGGCGATGATCGCGTCGGGGGAGCGGATGGACTTCTCCTCGCTGTCGAGGCCGACGGCCGACAAGCACTCCACCGGCGGCGTGGGCGACAAGGTCACCCTCCCGCTCGCCCCGCTCGTCGCGGCGTGCGGGGTCGCGGTCCCCCAGCTGTCCGGGCGCGGCCTGGGCCACACCGGGGGCACCCTGGACAAGCTGGAGTCGGTGCCGGGCTGGCGCGCGGACCTGTCCAACGCGCAGATGCTGGCCCAGCTGGAGGACGTCGGGGCCGTCATCTGCGCGGCGGGCACCGGGCTGGCGCCGGCGGACCGCAAGCTCTACGCCCTGCGGGACGTGACCGGCACCGTCGAGGCGATCCCGCTGATCGCCTCCTCGATCATGAGCAAGAAGATCGCGGAGGGCACCGGCGCCCTGGTGCTGGACGTCAAGGTGGGCAGCGGGGCGTTCATGAAGGACGTCGACCGGGCGCGCGAGCTGGCGCAGACCATGGTGGCGCTCGGCACCGACGCCGGCGTGCGCACCGTCGCGCTGCTGACGGACATGTCCACCCCGCTCGGTCGTACGGCGGGCAACGGGCTCGAGGTGGGCGAGTCCGTCGACGTGCTCGCGGGGGGAGGCCCCGACGACGTCGTCGAGCTGACCCTCGCCCTGGCGCGGGAGATGCTCCAGGCCGCCGGAGCCGGTGACGTGGACCCGGCCGACCGGCTGCGGGACGGCTCCGCGATGGACGTGTGGCGCAGGATGATCGCCGCGCAGGGAGGCGACCCGGACGCGCCCTTGCCGCGGTCGCGGGAGACCCACGTCGTCCGCGCCGTGCGCAGCGGGGTGCTGACCAGGCTGGACGCGATGGCGGTGGGTCTGGCCGCGTGGCGGCTGGGGGCCGGCCGGGCCCGCAAGGAGGACCCGGTCCAGGCCGCGGCCGGCGTCGTCATGCACGCCAAGCCGGGGGACGAGGTCACCCGGGGCCAGGACCTGCTCACGCTGCACACCGACGAGCCGGAGCGGTTCGACCGGGCCCTGGCCGCGCTCGAGGGGGGCGTCGAGGTCGGCGACGAGCCGGCGCCGAGGTCCGCGCTGGTCATCGACCGGGTCGCCGGCTGAGCGCCCGGAAGCCCTCGAGCGGGTGGTCGCCCGACGACGGCTCAGAGCCGGCCCACCGCCCGGCTCGGGTCGATCACCCCGAAGAACTCGCCCTGCGGGGCACGTAGCGTCGCCGACCTGCCGGCAGGGGTGTCCCGCACCGGGACGACCACGCCGGCACCGAGACCGGAGGCCGCGCTCACCGCCGCGTCGGTGTCGTCCACCTGGAACCAGGTGAGCCAGTACGACGGGAAGCCGGTCGCGGAGGCGTCGTGGATCCCTCCCGAGGGACGGGTCTGTCCGGGAAGCGCGAAGGTGGAGTACACGAAGCCCTCCCCGTCGCCGATCTCGGTGTACGACCAGCCGAACACGCTCGCGTAGAAGGCCTGGGCCTGTTCATAGTCTTGGGTGTGCAGCTCGTTCCAGCAGTACGCGCCGTGCTGGTTGTACACCCCCGCACCGCCGTGCGACCCCGCCTGCCAGATGCCGAAGCCCGCACCGCCGGGATCGGTGGCGACGAGCATCCGCCCGATGTCGAGGACATCGAAGGGCGGCATGAGCTGCCGGCCCTGCGCCGCGCTCACCCGCTGCGCGACCTCGTCGGCGCTGTCCGCCGCGAGGTACGTCGTCCAGGCCGACGGCGTCGACGTCCCCTGCGGCTTGGGCCCGATGCCCGCGGCCGGCCTGCCCCCCAGCGTCGCCATCAGGTAGCCCCCCGCCTCGGGAGGGCTGTCGAGGACCTGCCACCCGAACAGGGCCGAGTAGAACTCGCGTGCCCGGTCGAGGTCGTCGACCTGGCAGTCGATCCAGCAGGGCGTCCCCTGCGGCCAGGGCTCGTCGCGTGTCGGCATGGCGTCCTCCAGGTCCCGCGCCGGTGTCGCACACCAGCCAACCACCCGGCCGGTCGGGGCACCAGGGAGTGGAGGAGCAGGCGTCAGAGCCCGAGCTTGCCGAGGCCTCCGCCGAGGTCGCCGAGCGAGCCCAGCAGGTCCTGGGGGTCGATGCCGAGCTTCTGCAGCAGTCCCGCGTGCTCCTGGGGGTCGACCTTGTCGGGCAGCTCGGAGTCGGCCTGGCCGGCCTTGTCGTGCTCCCCTCGGGACTTCAGCAGCTCGATGATCTGGCTCTTGTCGATCGTCATGGGTGCGTCGTACCCACGTCGGCTGATCGCTATCCCGAGTCCGGCCGCCTCGCCCCGTTGTCGTCCACCTGGACGGTAACGAACCCCGATCCGGCCTCGGACGGGTTCGTTGTCGTCCACGTGGACGACAACGAACACGCGACGGCGAGAGCCCGGCTCAGCCGAGCAGCAGCACCACGGTCTCGGCCACGCACGCCGGCTTCGGCTCGCCCTCGATCTCGACGGTGTAGCGGGTGACCAGCTGCCTGCCGGCGGGGACGTCGGCGACCTCCACGATGCGTGCGCTGGCGCGGATCCGCGAGCCGACCTTGAGAGGGCTGGGGAACCGGACCTTGTTGACGCCGTAGTTCAGCTTCGCTCCGGGCGTGGCGACGTCGAACAGCTCGGGCGTGAACTGCGGTATCAGCGACAGCGTCAGGTAGCCGTGCGCGATCGTGCCGCCGAACGGGCCCTTCGCCGCGCGGTCGACGTCGACGTGGATCCACTGGTGGTCCCCGGTGGCGTCCGCGAACGCGTCGACCCGCTCCTGGGTGACCTCCAGCCAGCCGGTGGGGCCGAGGTCCTCACCGACCGCGTCGGAGACCTCCTCGAGCGAGGTGAACGTGCGCATGGGCGCCCAACCTACTCGTGCAGCGGGCCGGGCGCCGGCGCGTACCCCTTGCCGCGGGGCAGGGACGCGGTGATCACGGTGCCGTCCGCCCGTCGTACGCCGTCGCGGCCCCACGACGCGGGCGCCCCGGCCAGCCGGGGACCCTGGTGGGCGAGCGGGACGACGACCGGCTCGTCGGGGGTGACCTCGACCTGCTTGCCGCGGACCGTCATCTCGACGAGCTCGCCGGTCTCGAGGGTCAGCGCCACCTGGTCCGGCTCGACCCGCACGCACAGCCGCGAGCCCTGGATGGTCAGCCGGAACGTCAGCGACGACCACTCCTCCGGCAGCCGGGGGTCGAGGGTGAACGTCGGGCCGTCGTCGCGGAACCCGCCGAACCCGTTGACCAGGGCGTTCCAGACCCCACCGCTGGACGCGACGTGCACGCCGTCGCAGGCGTTGGCGTGCAGGTCGGCCAGGTCGACGAACATCGCCTGGTAGAAGTAGCGCATCCCGAGCTCGTGGTAGCCGACCTCGGCCGCGATGATCGACTGGACCACGGCCGACAGGGTGGAGTCACCGGTGGTGATCGGGTCGTAGTACTCGAAGTTCGCACGCTTCTGGTCCAGCGTGAACTGGTGGCCGCGCAGGAACATCGCGAGCACCACGTCGGCCTGCTTGAGCACCTGGAACCGGTAGATCACCAGCGGGTGGTAGTGCAGCATCAGCGGGCGGTTCTCCTGCGGCGTCGCCTCCAGGTCCCAGACCTCGCGGTCCAGGAAGTGCGCGTCCTGCGGGTGGATGCCCAGGTGCTCCTCGTAGGGCACGAACAGCCGGTCGGCGGCGCGCTCCCACTCGGTCTCCTCACCGTCCTCGAGCTCGAGCCGCGCGGCCATCGTGGCGTACCCGTGGGGGTGGTTCTCGCGCAGCCACCGCACCGCCGATGCGGCGTCGCGCAGGTTGCCGCGTGCCATCACGTTCGTGAAGAGGTTGTCGTTGACCACGGTGGTGTACTCGTCGGGCCCGGTGACGCCGTGGATGTGGAAGACGCCGTCCCCGTTGACCCGCCAGAAGCCGAGGTCGGCCCACATCCGGGCGGTCTCCACGAGGATGTCGACGGCCTCCCGCTCGAGGAACTCCAGGTCGCCGGTCGCCGCGACGTACTGGCTCAGCGCGTAGGAGATGTCGGCGTCGATGTGGTACTGCGCGGTGCCGGCCGCGTAGAACGCCGAGGCCTCCTCGCCGTTGATCGTCCGCCACGGGAACAGCGCGCCCCGCTGGGTCATCTGCTCGGCACGCACCCGCGCGGCCGGCAGCAGCCGGTAGCGGAAGCGCAGGGCCGAGCGGGCGCAGTGCGGGGTCGTGTAGGTGAAGAACGGCAGCGTGTAGACCTCGGTGTCCCAGAAGTAGTGGCCGCTGTAGCCGCTGCCGGTGACCCCCTTGGCAGGCACGCCCGCGCCCTCCGCGCGACCGGCCGCCTGCGCGAGCTGGAAGAGGTTCCAGCGCACCGCCTGCTGCACCTCGGGCGGGCCGTCGACCTCGACGTCGGAGCGCTCCCAGAAGCCGTCGTACCAGGCGCGCTGGTCGGCGAACAGCCGCTCCGGCCCGGTCTCCAGCGTCCGGTCGAGGGTACGGCGGCAGCGGCTGACCAGCTCCTGGACCGGCACGCCGCGCGAGGTGTGGTAGGTGGCGTACTTCACCAGCCGGATCGGTCGGCCGGCGCGGGCGTCGACCCGGTAGGTCATCCGCGCGACGTCGGGGTCGAAGTGCGCGTTGGAGGTGTAGTGGTTCTCGGTCTCCATGACGTGGTCGACCGCGACCGCGATGGTCATCTTGGACTCCGCGCAGCGGTAGCCCTGGATCATCCGGTCGCTGTCCGCCTCCGCGCCGATCGACTGCGGCACCAGCACCCGGCGGTCGAAGCGCATGCTCTTGCGGGGGTCGCGGCCCTCGCCCATCGCGGCGGCGCGCACGTGGTACTCGTCCTCGCCGTCCTGGCGGTTGAGCAGCTGGGAGGAGATCGCGACCGGCGCGTCGTCGTCGAGCAGCGTGACCTCGAACGTCATCACGGCCAGGTGCCGGTCGGTCATCGACACCATCCGGGTGGACTCGACCCGCACCCGCTTGCCGGCCGGCGTCCGCCACAGCAGCGAGCGGCTGAGCCGCCCCGCCCGGAAGTCCAGCGACCGCTCGTAGCTCTCCAGCTCGGCCACCGACAGCAGCAGCGGCTCGTCGTCGACGTACAGCCGGATCAGCTTGGCGTCGGGGGCGTTGACCATCGTCTGGCCGACCCTGGCGAAGCCGAACGCCTCCTCCGCGTGCTGGATCGTGAAGGTCTCGTGGAACCCGTTGACGTAGGTGCCGTGCGCGTAGCTGTCACGGCCCTCCTCGACGTTGCCGCGCATCCCGAGGTAGCCGTTGGCGACGGCGAAGATCGTCTCGTCGCGGCCCAGGTGGTCGGGCTGGTAGGTGCGCTGGGTGAGCCGCCACGGCTCGACCGGGAACGCCAGCCGGTCGAGCGGGTCCGCGGCCCGGGGCGGGATGTGACCAGCCCGGTTGGTGGTCATGGCGCCCCCCTCGTCGGCGTCCGCACCGTCGCACCGGCGACGAGCTCGGCGAGGTCGTGGACCACGACGTCCGCCCCGTGCTCGTGCAGGGTGTCGACCCCCGCGCCGCGGTCCACGCCGACGACCAGCGCGAAGTCGCCCGCCGCTCCGGCCTCGACGCCGGAGACGGCGTCCTCGACGACGACGGCGCGCCCGTGCGGCACGCCGAGGGCGTCCGCGGCGTACTCGAAGGTGTCCGGCCTCGGCTTGCCCGCCAGCCCACGCCGGTGGGCGAGCGCGCCGTCGACCACGGTGTCGAACCGCTTCTCGATGCCGGCCACGCGCAGCACGTCCGGGGCGTTGGCCGAGCTGGACACGACGGCCTTGCGCACGCCCCGGGTGTCCAGGGCGTCGAGCAGCGCCAGCGAGCCGGGGTAGGCCTCGACGCCGTCCCGGGTGAGCACCGTCCCGAACAGCTCGTTCTTGCGGTTCCCGAGGCCGCAGACGGTCTGCGCGTCGGCAGGGTCGGACGGGTCTCCCCAGGGGAGCTCGACGCCGCGGGACGCCAGCAGCGCGGCCACGCCCTCGTAGCGGGGTCGGCCGTCGACGTACGCGAAGTAGTCGTCCTGCGTGTACGGCGCCACGCCGCGTGCGTCGAGGACGGGGGTGAACATCTCCGCCCAGGCGTGCTGGTGCACCTGTGCGGTCGGGGTGATCACGCCGTCGAGGTCGAACAGCACGGCGTCGACGGCCGACCAGTCGATGGCCTCGGGATCCACACGCACCAGGGTAGAGCGCGCGCGGCTCAGGCACGTGCCACTCGCCGAGACGCGGCTGGTTGGATGAGGCCATGCCCCCAAGCGCCGCGAGCACCCCGACACCTGGCGGACGCCCCGGCGGTCCCGCACCGGGCGACCTCGTCGCCCGGGCACCCAAGGTCCTGCTCCACGACCACCTCGACGGCGGCCTGCGCCCGGCGACCGTCGCGGAGCTCGCCGCGGAGGCCGGGCACGAGCTGCCCGCGCGTGACCCGGACGGGCTGCGGCGGTGGTTCGAGGACTCCGCGGCGTCCGGGTCGCTGGAGCGCTACCTCGAGACGTTCGAGCACACGGTCGCGGTCATGCAGACCGCGGCCCAGCTGCGGAGGGTCGCGCGGGAGGCGGTGGTCGACCTCGCCGCGGACGGCGTGGTCTACGCGGAGGTGCGCTACGCCCCCGAGCAGCACCTCGCCGAGGGCCTGAGCCTCGAGCAGGTCGTGGAGGCGGTGCGCGACGGCTTCGTCGAGGGCCAGGACCTCGCCCGCCGCGACGGGTGCCCGATCGTGGTACGCCAGCTGCTGACGGCCATGCGGCACCAGGCCCGCAGCCGCGAGATCGCGGAGCTGACCGTGGCCTACCGGCACCAGGGCGTGGTCGGCTTCGACATCGCGGGCGCCGAGGCGGGCTACCCGCCGACCCGTCACCTCGACGCCTTCGAGTACCTCCAGCGGGAGAACGCCCACTTCACGATCCACGCCGGTGAGGCGTTCGGCCTGCCGTCGATCTGGCAGGCGATCCAGTGGTGTGGCGCGGACCGGCTCGGCCACGGCGTGCGGATCATCGACGACGTGACGCTCGACGGCGACGGCGCGCCCAGCCTCGGCCTGCTCGCGTCGTACGTGCGGGACAAGCGGATCCCGCTGGAGATGTGCCCGACCTCCAACGTGCAGACCGGAGCGGCGGCCTCGATCGCGGAGCACCCGATCGGCACGCTTGCGCGGATGCGGTTCCGGGTCACGCTCAACACCGACAACCGGCTGATGAGCGGCACGTCGATGACCCGGGAGATGACCAGGCTCGTCGACGCGTTCGGCTACGGCATGGACGACCTGCGGTGGTTCACGCTCAACGCGATGAAGTCCGCGTTCCTGCCGTTCGACGAGCGGCTCGCGCTCATCGACGAGCAGATCAAGCCGGCGTACGCCGTCCTGGGGACAGTGGCCTGAGCACGCCGGGTCAGCGACCCGCGGTGAGCTCCGCCACGTCGGCCTCGGACAGCTCCAGGTCGCCGACGCCCAGGTTCTCCTCGAGGTGCGCGAGGCGCGAGGTGCCCGGGATCAGCAGGATGTTGGCGCGATGCCCGAGCAGCCACGCCAGCCCCACCTGCGCGGGAGTGGCGCCCAGGCGGTCGGCGACCCGTTGTACGACGGGGTCGTCGGTGACCTTGGGGAGCCAGGGGAACGCCGACCCCAGGGGGAAGAACGGGACGTAGGGGATGCCGGCCTCCGCGCACCGGTCGAGCACCGGGGTGTCGTGCTGGTCGAGCAGGCTGAACGGGTTCTGCACGCACGCCAGGCCCGCGATCTCGATGGCCCTCTCGACCTGCTCGAGCGTGGCGTTGGAGACGCCGACGCCCTCGATCTTGCCCTCCTCGCGCAGCGCCGCCATCTCGGCCAGCTGGTCCTCCAGCGGGACGGGGTCGACACCGGCCGGCAGCTCCTCGGGCGTGAGCAGCCGGAGGTTGACGGCTCCCAGCCGGTCCACCCGCAGCGAGCGCAGGTTGGCCTCCACGCCCTCACGCAGCTGCTCGGGACGCTGGGCCGGCGGCCAGCCGCCGCTCTCGTCGCGCACCGCGCCGACCTTGGAGACGAGCACCAGGTCCTCGGGATAGGGGTGCAGGGCCTCCCGGATCAGGTCGTTGGCGACGTCGGGACCGTAGTACTGCGCGGTGTCGATGTGGTTCACGCCACGCTCCACGGCCCGGCGCAGCACCGCCACCGCCTCGTCGCGGTCGCGCGGCGGTCCCATCACGCCGGGGCCCGGCAGCTGCATGGCGCCGAAGCCGACGCGGCGGACGGGATGGCCGGCCAGGGGGAACGTGTCCATGAGGGGAACGGTAGCCGGGCGTCAGCCGGGCCCTGCGCCGGTGCCGCCGAGCGGGAAGTGGCACGCGACCCGGTGCCCGTCCGGGACGAGCTCGGCCAGCGGCGGCTCCTGCTCCGCGCAGACCTGCTGGGCGAGCGGGCAGCGGGTGCGGAACCGGCATCCGCTCGGGGGGTCGACCGCGCTCGGCAGCTCGCCGCGCAGCGGCGCGGGCTCCTTGGCGCGCTCGCGGTGCACGTCGGCCATGGGGACGGTCGCGATCAGCCCGTGCGTGTAGGGGTGCAGGGGTCGCGCGTAGACCTGGTGCGCCGGTCCCTCCTCGACCAGCTTGCCGAGGTACATCACGCCGATCCGGTCGGCGAGGTACCTGATCACCGAGAGGTCGTGCGAGATCACGACGTAGGTCAGGCCGAGCTCGGCCTGCAGGGCGCGCATGGTGTTGAGGATCTGCGCCTGGATGGAGACGTCCAGCGCGGACACCGGCTCGTCGGCCACCACGAGCCGGGGGCTCAGCGCGAGCGCCCGGGCGAGGCCGATGCGCTGACGCTGGCCACCGGAGAACTCGTGCGGGAACCGCCGCGCCGCCTCGCGCGGCAGCCCGACCACGTCGAGGAGCTCGTCGACCCGCCGCTGCTGGTCCGCGCGGCCGCCGAGGCGCGCGATGACCATCGGCTCCCGCAGGATCGCGCCGACGTGCATGCGCGGGTCGAGGGACGCGAACGAGTCCTGGAACATGAGCTGGATGTCGCGCCGCACCCGTCGCCGGCCCCGGCGCGGCAGCGTGGCGAGGTCCCACCCGTCGACGCGCACGGCGCCGGAGGTGGGCTCGTCCAGGCCGACGAGGAGCCGGCCGGTGGTCGTCTTGCCGCAGCCGGACTCGCCGACCAGGCCCAGGGTCTGCCCCCGCCGTACCTCGAAGCTGACGTCGGCGACGGCCGAGACGGTGCCGGAGGTCCGGCCGAACACGTGCCGGCGCAGGGGGAACTCCTTGACGAGGTGCTCGGCGGTCACGAGCACGTCGCGGTTCGCCGTCAACGCCACCACGGAGGCCGACGTGGCGCGCACCTGCAGGCGGTGGGCGGCGTCGACCGGGTGCAGGCAGGCGTGCTCGCTGTCGTCGGGCTGCGGCACGAGGGGCGGGTCGGTCGACCGGCAGTCGTCCTGGGCGAAGCGGCAGCGGGGCGCGAACCGACACTCGGCGGCGGTCCTGGTGAGGTCCGGTGGCAGTCCCGGGATGGTGTAGAGCGGGTCGCGTGACTCGACGGCCCGCTCCGGCAGGGCGCGGAACAGCGCCTCGGTGTAGCGGTGCCGCGGGTGGTCGAACAGGGTCGTCGCGGTCGCCTGCTCGACGACACGGCCGGCGTACATCACCGCGACCCGGTCCGCGCGACCGGCGATGACGCCGAGGTCGTGGGTCACCAGGACCACGGCCATCCCGAGGTCGCGGCGCAGCCGGTCGATCAGCTCGAGGATCTGTGCCTGGATGGTCACGTCGAGGGCGGTGGTCGGCTCGTCGGCGATCAGCAGCTTCGGCTCGCAGGCCAGGGCGATCGCGATCATCACCCGCTGCCGCATGCCGCCGGAGAACTGGTGAGGGTAGTCGTGCAGGCGCCGGGACGCATGGGCGATCCCCACCAGGTCGAGCACCTCGACGGTACGGCGCCGGGCGGCGGCCCGGCCGACCCGGCGGTGCAGCAGGACGGCCTCGGAGATCTGCCGGCCGATGGTCATGCTGGGGTTCAACGACGTCAACGGGTCCTGGAAGATCATGCCGACGGTGCCGCCGCGCACCTGCCGCAGCTCGGCCTCGTCGAGACCGAGGACGTCCACGCCGTCGAGGCGGATGCTGCCGGCCACCACCTCGCCGCCGGCCGGCAGCAGCCGGATGACCGACAGCGCGGTCATGGTCTTGCCGCAGCCGGACTCCCCGACCAGGCCGAGGGTCTCCCCGGCCCGCACCGTCAGGTCGACGCCGTCCACCGCGTGCACGGTCGACCGCTTGAGCCGGATGTCGGTGCGCAGGCCGCGCACCTCCAGCAGGGGCGCGCCGGCCGCCCCTGGCTGGGGTACGGCGGAGGGAAGGAGATGGGCCATGGGTCAGTGCCTCTGCAGCCGGACCTCGAAGGCGTCGCGCAGCGCGTCGCCCATGAAGTTGAACGCGATGGCCACCAGGATGATGGCGATGCCGGGCGGGTAGAGCAGCCACCAGTAGCCGGCGTTGATGTAGTTCGTCGCGGTCGAGAGCATCCCGCCCCAGTCGGTGTGCGGCGGCTGGATGCCGAGGCCCAGGTAGCCCAGGAACGACAGGGTGAGGATGGAGTCCGCGACGGTGAAGCTGGCGAACACCACCACGGTGCCGATCGCGTTCGGGGCGATGTGCCGGACGATGGCCCGGGTGTTCGAGCCGCCCATCATCCGGACCGCCTGGACGTACTCGCGCACCCGCAGCGACAGCGCCTCGCCCCGGATCAGCCGCGCCGCCCCCAGCCACGACAGCGCCGCGATGAGCAGGATCATCACCCCGGTGCCGGGGGAGTAGATCGTGGACAGCACGAGCAGCAGGAACAGCGCCGGCACCGCCAGCACCCCGTCCACCAGCCGCATCAGCAGGGCGTCCAGCGCTCCGCCGACGTAGCCCGACACGGCGCCGTAGAGCGTGCCGAAGACGGTGGCGAGCACGGCCGCGGCGATGCCGACCGTCAGGGACGCCTGCCCGCCGTACATCAGCCGGCCGAGCTCGTCGTACCCGTTCGGGTCGGTTCCGAGCCAGTGCCCGGCGCTCGGGGGCTCGTTGGAGACCGCCAGGTTGGTCGTCGTCTGGTCGGTGTGGTAGATCAACGGCCCGACGAAGCAGAAGAGCAGGAAGAGCACCACGAGCGCGATGCCGGTCACCGCCAGCCGGTTCTGGGCGAACACCTCGACGCCGCGCCGCAGCGAGCCGCGCTGCTCCCCCTGGACCTCGCCGCCCTCGGGCGGGGTGAGCACGGGCTCCGAGGGGACGTCGTCGGGGACCAGGCCGTCACCGGAGTAGGGGCGGATGCTCACCGTTCTAGTACCTCACCCTCGGGTCGAGCAGGGCGTACCCGATGTCGGCGAGCAGGTTGCCGACGACCGTCGCCGCGCCGACGACGAGCGTGATGCCCAGCAGCACGGGGTAGTCGCTGGTCACCGCCTCCTGGTAGAAGAGCAGCCCCATGCCGGGGTAGTTGAACACCTGCTCGGTGATCAGGGAGCCTGCGAGCAGCACGGGCAGGGACAGCCCCAGGATCGTGACCATGGGGATCAGCGAGTTGCGCAGCACGTGCCGGTAGAGCACCCGGGACCGGCCGGCGCCCTTCGCGTAGGCAGTCCGCACGTAGTCCTGCACGAGGCTGTCCAGGGTCGCGGACCGCATGTACCTGCTGAACAGCGCGAGGTCGAGCAGCACCAGGGAGCCGACGGGCAGCACCAGCCCCGCGGGCTGGCTCAGGATCCCCCCCACGGTCGTCGCCTGCGGCGCCTGGGCCGGGAACCAGCCGAGGTCGAGGGAGAACCACAGCACGAGCATCAGGCTGAGGAAGAAGATCGGCGTGGAGTAGAAGACGAAGCCGGTGAACGTGGCCGCGTAGTCGCACAGGCTGTTGCGGCGGACCGCCTGCGCGACCCCCACGGGGATGGCGATGACGACCGCGATGACCAGGGCCAGCAGGTTCAGCACGATCGTCTTCGGGAGCCTCTCGACGATCAGCGAGGTCACGCTCTGGTTGAGGCGGTAGCTGTACCCGAGGTCCCCGTGCAGCAGGTGCCACAACCAGATCAGGTACTGCTGGATGACCGGCTTGTCGAGCCCGTTCTGATGGTCGAAGTACGCCAGCTGCGCCGGCGTCGCGCGCGGGCCGAGCACGGCGCGCGCCGCCCCGCCGGGCAGCAGCTGGAGCAGGACGAACACGATCAGCGACACCAGCAGGAGGACGACGACCGCCTGCGCCGTACGTCGAAGCAGGAACCCCGTCATGGCACGGTCACCGGGTCACTGGGTCATCGGGGTCATCGGGGTCATCGGGTCACTGGAGGGCGGTCACCTGGTGCGGTACCAGTACTCGGGGGTGAGGGTCTCCAACGGGTTGAAGACGACCCCGCCGACGTGGGTGGACGTCGCGGCGACCGTGTACGGGTTGGGCTGGTAGATGACCGGCAGCTGCTTGGCCGCGTAGTCCTCGTAGCGGTAGAGCGGCTGGGTGCCGTTCTGCTGCTCGGTGGCCTTGATCAGCCGGTCCATCGTGGGGTCGCTGTAGCTGCCGGAGTTCGACCCGGCGCCGGTGGCGAACAGCGACTCGCCGGTGGGCAGGTAGTCGGGGGCGTAGATCCAGCCGCCGCCCCAGTTGGCGACCTGCCACCTGCAGGCGGCCTGGCTCGGCTTGCAGGGCACCGCCTCGCCGATGACCGAGTTGAACGGCGCCTGGTGCAGCTTCAGCGCGATCCCGGCCTTGGCGGCGTCGGACCGGTACTGCTGCAGCTGCTGGTCCAGGGCCTGCGTGCCCGAGGCGTAGTCGTACTTGATCGAGAGCCTGGTGCCCTTCTTCACGCCCGCGCCGCACTGGCTCGACCCCGTGCCGGGTGACGTGCACGTCATCACGCCGCCCTGCTCGGTCCAGCCGTGGCCGGTCAGCAGCGACCTGGCCTTGCTCGTGCTGAACGGGTACGGCGTGCCCTTCTTCGCCGCCGGGCTCAGCCACCTGTTCGTGGGGCGCACCGGAACGGGGCTGAAGTCGGGGTAGCCGTAGCCCTGCTCCGCCTTCTGCACGGTGAGCGGCTGGTCCAGGGTCAGCGCCAGGGCCTGCCGGACGTAGAGCTGCTTGAACGCAGGCCCCAGCACGGGGTTGTCGAAGTTGGGGACGAAGTAGTTGACCGACCACGGGTAGACCGGGCTCAGCGCGTAGGACGACCCGACGGGGCTGTTGGTCGGCACCGCGGAGCCGCTCGGCTTCGGCGGCAGGTCCTGGGACGGGATGTAGCCGACGTCGATGGTCTTGCCCGCCTTGAGCACGTTGAACTCCGCGGAGTCGCTGGTGAACGGCAGGAACTTGACGGCGGCCAGGTGCGGCTTCGGGGAGCCGGAGTAGGCCTTGTTGGGCACCAGGGTGTAGTTGCCGGACGAGCTGTAGCTGCCCAGCCGCCACGGACCGTCGACCACGCCCCAGATCTTGCTGGTCGCGTAGGACTTCTGGTCCTTGGCCCGCGTGGTCATGAACCGGTAGACCGCGGCGCACTTGGCCTGGTCCGCCGTGCACCCCCCGCTGCCCGGCTTGCCGCTGGCACTGGTGACGTCCCAGGCCATCGGCATCGGCGTGATCTGGGAGAGCTCGTTGTAGGTGAACCAGTTGTCGGAGTACCTCCCGTTGAGGGTGAGCCTGACCGTCTCCGGACCGGTCCTCGTCACGGCGGTGATGTTGTCGGGGAACGCCCCGGGCGTGTAGCCGGCCCAGTTGGCCTTCTCGGCCTTGACCATGTGCATCCAGAACACCACGTCGGCGGCGTCGACCTTCTCGCCGTTGGACCACTTCCACGGCTTGAGCGTGATCGTCACGCTCCTCCCGTTGGAGGAGTACTGCGGAGGCTTCGCGGCCGACAGGCCGTAGTCGACCGTCGGCTGCAGGTTGTGGCCACCGAACCAGTACAGCGGGCGGTACATCGGCTGCTGCAGGTCGGAGATGTTGTAGACGCTGAAGTACGCCAGGCTGGCCATCGGCCAGATCCAGTTCGGGATCGTGGCCGGCGGCAGCGCCCAGCTCACGGTGCCGCCCTGCACGGGCTTGCCGGACACGCCCGGCTGGGACGAGGAGCCGCCGTTCGCCTTCGCACCCGTGCAGGCGCTGAGCAGCAGCAGGGAGCAGCCGATGCCGGCGAGGACCGCGGAGCGCCGTGCACGACGGGAGCGGTGGCGACGGCTGGGACCCGATGCGCTCAGAAGGGTGCTGAGGAGAGTGCTCATGGCGATGACTCCTTGTACAGGCGGAATGTTCGTCCGCACTCCCGAGTGTGGTCCCGCGACGCCGCACTTCCTCAGAGGAGCGCCCGAAGAACCGGCGAAGAAGACGCTGAGAGCCCTTGCAGGACAGGGAATGGTCAGGCCGCTCGGCCGCGGGCGACCATGTCGCCCAGCCGCCGGTACGCCTGCCGCGACGTCATCGGCGCGGCCCCTCGGGCCACCGCGTGCCGCACGACCTCGGGCTCGGCGCGCACCAGTCGCCAGCCGCGACGCAGCAGCACCATCGGCGGCTTGCGGTGCTCGCGCAGGTCCCGACGCAGCCGCCGCCAGAACGTCACCAGGCGGTGGTTGCGCACGCAGACCGCGTCCGCCAGCAGGCCCCGTTCACGGCAGCCGTCGATGACCTCCTGGGCGAACAGGCCCTCCGCCACGACGTACGGCGAGCGCCCGACGCTCACGCGGCGGGTGCCGACGCGACCGTCGCGGGAGATGTCGTAGACGGGCACGTCGGCCACCCCCTCCCGGCAGAGCCGGTCGAGCGCATCGAGGGCGTCGTCGCGCGACCAGGCCGCCGCGTCGTCCCAGTCGACGACCTCGTGACCGGGACCCGGGCCGGGTGCGAGCCGGACGCGGGGCAGCGTCGGGTCGTCCCCGTCCTTGTAGAAGTCGTCGAGGTGGACGGTCGTGGTGCCGTGGTCGTCGTGCAGCCGTCGGCACAGCCGCGACTTCCCGGCCCCCGACGGCCCGGCGACGACGATGACCCTGGCGGCTGCCGCGGCCACGGCGGAGCGGTCGGCGGCTCAGACGCCGACGGGGTG
>JAICKK010000126.1 GCA_025927955.1 Nocardioidaceae bacterium | reverse complement strand
GTTCGCCAGCCCTTCGACGGCATCGTGATCTGGCGCGACCCCCACGGCCAGATCTACCTCGTCGACCACACCGGCACCCACAAGGTCACCACCCCCGGCACCACCGCCGGACCCGCCACCCCCCACGACATCGACATCGACATCTACCCCACCGACGCCACCCTCGACCTCGACCCCGACGACCTCGGCGAGACCGCCGGCTGAGCCTGACCCCCGAACGCGACAGCGCCCCGGACCTCACGGTCCGGGGCGCAGCCATCGGCGGGCGGCGCGGGCGGTCAGTCGCCGCGCAGGATCGCCAGGATCCGCAGCAGCTCGATGTAGATCCAGATGATCGTCACCGTCAAGCCGAACGCCGCTCGCCACGACTCACGCTCGGGCAGACCCGCGGCGATCCCCCGCTCGACGAAGTCGAAGTCGAGGATCAGCATCAGCACGCCCAGGCCGAGCCCGATCACGCTGGAGAGCAGCCCCATCGGGCCGAAGCCGTTGAAGCCGAACGACGAGCTGAACAGGCTCAGCACGACATCGAGCAGCGACACCGCCACGAAGCCGAACATCGCGGCCACGACCCACTTGCGGAACGTCGCGCTGACCCGGATGTTGAAGAACTTGTACGCCGCGAGCGTGCCCGCCACGGCCGCGAAGGTCCCGAGCACCGCGCCGACGACGATGCCGTGCTCGCCCTGGCCGTAGGACGCGTCCACCACCTTGCTGAAGGCGCCGACGAACAGGCCCTCGAGCACGGCGTACGCGAGCACCAGCGCGGGGCTCACGACCCGCTTGAACGAGTTCACCATCGACAGCGCGAAGCCGCCGAAGGCGCCCAGCATCGCCAGCAGGTAGAGGGAGCCCGCGGCGCCCGTGCGCGGGTTGATCCCGGGCGTCAGCACCCAGGTCGCCGCGGCGACCAGGATCGTCAGACCGAGCGTGACCGCGGTCTTCTGCACCACCGAGTCGATGGTCATCGGACCCTGCTCGGTCCGGGTGGGGACCGGGCCGCCGTAGCTCCCGCCGCCCCCACCACTGGACCGGCTGATGGAGTACGGGTCGTAGGTCTGCGTGCGAGGGCTGCCGTACGACGGGTAGCTCATCCCGCTGGCGGAGCCTGCCCGCCGTCCGTTGAAGCCCTCCGCTCTGCGGAAGACGGGATTGCTGCTCTGCATGTGTGGCTCTCCTCGCCAGGCCGACGGCTCCCGGTCGGGAGCATGGTGGTGGGACCGTGCGGTCATCGTACGGTCCGCTACCCCTGTCAACGACGTGCGGGCGGCGGGTGTTCCCGCTGGTCACGGACGTGGCGGCGGCACCGGGCGCGCCCGGGTGCCCCCGGTGGGACTCGAACCCACACTGGGAGGTGTTTAAGACCTCTTCCTCTGCCGTTGGGATACGGGGGCCGCGACGCGCGGCGTCATCCTGCCACGACCGGCCCCGCCCGCCTCAGCCGTGCGCGGGCTCCAGGACCGTCCACCCGACGTCCGCGGCGAGGCGGTACGGGTTCGTCTCCACGAGCCCGCCGACCACCCGCCGCAGCCGGGAGACCTCGGCGCGCACGCTGACCGCGTGCTCGCCGTCGCCGTACAGGGCGGCGCTGAGGCGACCGGCCGAGAGGCCCTGCGGGCCGGAGCGCCACAGGTGCACCAGGATGTCGGCGTGTCGCCGGCTCAGCGGCGTGCGCCACGGCTCGTCCGGCCCGCGCACCTCCAGCACCGGCGCCCCCGTGAGGTCCAGCACGGCGCGGATCGGCCGCTCGCCGGCGGACGGGCGCACCAGCCAGCCGTCGGCGAGCCGCTCCGGCAGGCACATCCCCAGCCCCGGTACGGCGAGCGCGCGGTCCTCCTGCGGCGCGCCGATGCGGCGACGTACCGCGATGCCGGAGTGGTGGGCCACCCAGCCGTGGTCGTCGACGAGCAGCAACGGTCCCGGGGTGGTCGCGAGGACGTGCTCGGCCGAGCGGCGCAGCCTCTCCAGCCGCATCTCGTGGTGGCGCCACAGCTGGGACTCCGCCAGCCGCACGGCGGTCTCCACCAGCGCGGCGACCGCCGGATGCAGGCTCAGCGCCGGACCGGAGACGTCGACGATGCCGAGCAGCTCCCCGGTGCGCGGGTCGTGCAGCGGCGCGGCGGTGCAGTACCACGGGTGCTGGGTCTGCTCGAAGTGCTCGGCGGAGAACAGCTGCACCGGCGCCGCCTCCGCGAGCGCCGTGCCGATCGCGTTGGTGCCCACGACCGGCTCCGTCCAGGTCGCGCCCTCGACGAAGCCGAGGAGGTCGGCCTGGCGGCGCACCGGGGACGAGCCCTGTCGCCACAGGATCACGCCGTCCGCGTCGGTGAGGACCATGAGGAACCGGGAGGCGTCGGCGACCGAGGAGACCACCGAGAGCAGCTCGTCGGCGACGGCGCCCAGTGGGGACTCCCGGCGGCGGCGCTCGACCTCGTGCGCGCTCAGGTGCCGGCGGACGTTGTGGCCGTCCGGGTCCAGGCCGATGCCCATCACCCGCTCCCAGGAGCGCGAGACCAGCGGCCGCGGGCGCGTGCGCACGGGCGCGCCTGCGAGCACCGCCTCGTGGACCCGGACCAGCTCACGGGCATGGACGGACAGGTCCGTGCCGGGCGCGATCGCGCCGAAGCCGGTCACCGCGCCTCCTCGACGGACTCTCCCCGGCGGGGCCGACCCGGATGCAACATCATGCAACCCTTCCGCGGGGAGTGCGCCAGTGGTGTGCTGCTCGTCACAGCGTAGTGAAGGAGAGCAGATGACCCAGACCGTCGAGCCCGGCCCGGACACCGCGGGCACCGCCCCGGGCAAGGCACAGGGATGGCTGGACGACCTCGAGTCGGCCCTGCGCGAGCGGGACGTGGCCCGGGCCGCCGAGCTGTTCGCCACCGAGTCGTACTGGCGGGACCTGGTGTCGTTCACCTGGAACATCACCACGATGGAGGGCCGCGACCAGGTCGCCGACATGCTCACCGCCCGGCTCGAAGCCACCGACCCGTCGGGCTTCGCGCTCTCGGAGCCGGAGGACGAGGTGGACGGGGTGACCACAGCGTGGTTCACCTTCGAGACGGGGGTCGGCCGCGGCCGCGGGCTGGTGCGCCTGGTCGACGAGGACGGACCGAGGGCGTGGACCTTCCTGACCACGATGTACGAGCTCAAGGGTCACGAGGAGCCGCAGCGCGACCGACGGCCCAAGGGCGCCGAGCACGGCGCCAACAAGCACCGCCGGACCTGGCTGGAGTCGCGCCAGCAGTCTGTGGAGAGCCTCGGGTCGACCAGCCAGCCCTACGTGCTGGTGGTCGGCGGCGGCCAGGGGGGCATCGCGCTGGGTGCCCGGCTGCGCCAGCTCGGCGTCCCCAGCCTGGTCATCGACAAGCACCCTCGGCCCGGCGACCAGTGGCGCAGCCGCTACAAGTCCCTGTGCCTGCACGACCCGGTCTGGTACGACCACCTGCCGTACCTCAAGTTCCCCGACAACTGGCCGGTGTTCGCCCCCAAGGACAAGATCGCGGACTGGCTCGAGTCCTACACGCGGGTAATGGAGGTCCCCTACTGGTCCAGCACCCGGGCGGTCTCCGCGTCGTACTCCCCCGAGCAGGGCGAGTGGACCGTCGAGGTCGAGCGCGAGGGCAAGCCGCTGACGCTGCGCCCGAAGCAGCTGGTCCTGGCCACCGGTATGTCGGGCAAGCCCAACGTCCCGGACCTGCCGGGCATGGACGTGTTCAAGGGCGACCAGCACCACTCCTCGGCGCACCCCGGTCCCGACGCCTACGCGGGCAAGAGGTGCGTGGTGATCGGCAGCAACAACTCCGCCTTCGACATCTGCGGGGCGCTGTGGGAGAACGACGCCGACGTCACCATGGTGCAGCGGTCCTCGACCCACATCGTGAGGAGTGACTCGCTGATGGACATCGGCCTGGGCGACCTCTACTCCGAGCGTGCCCTCGCTGCGGGAGTCACCACCGAGAAGGCCGACCTGGTCTTCGCCTCGCTCCCCTATCGGATCATGCACGAGTTCCAGATCCCGCTTTACCAGCAGATGGCCGAGCGGGACAAGGACTTCTACGACCGGCTGGAGAGGTCCGGCTTCGAGCACGACTGGGGCGAGGACGGCTCGGGCCTGTTCATGAAGTACCTGCGCCGCGGGTCCGGCTACTACATCGACGTCGGCGCCGCCGACCTGGTCGCCAACGGGGACGTCACGCTGGTGAAGGGGCAGGTGGACCACCTCACCGAGCACTCGGTGGTGCTCGCGGACGGCACCGAGCTGGAGGCCGACCTCGTCGTCTACGCGACCGGCTACGGCTCGATGAACGGGTGGGCCGCGGACCTGATCAGCCAGGAGGTCGCCGACCGGGTCGGCAAGGTGTGGGGGCTCGGCTCGGACACCGCCAAGGACCCCGGCCCGTGGGAGGGCGAGCAGCGCAACATGTGGAAGCCGACCCGGCAGGAGGGCCTCTGGTTCCACGGCGGCAACCTGCACCAGTCACGGCACTACTCGCTGTACCTCGCGCTGCAGCTCAAGGCTCGCCACGAGGGCATCCCGACCGACGTCTACGGGCTGGCGGAGGTGCACCACCTCTGCTGAGGAGCCGGGCCGCGGCTAGGCGGACCCGGCCAGCGCCGCCGCCCGCCCCAGGACGGCGTCGAGCATCGGCTCGGTGAGCCGGCCGGTGAAGGTGTTCTGCTGCGAGGGGTGGTAGCAGCCGAGCAGCAGCACCTCCCGCCCGTCGGGCGCGTCCACGGTGGCCTCGGCTCCGTGGCCGAAGCGGGGCCTGGGTCGCGGGACGCCGTACCCGAGGGTGCGGAAGGTGCGCAGCGCGGCGTCCCAGCCGTAGGAGCCCAGGCAGACCACGACCCGCAGCGAGGCCGCCACCAGCGCGACCTCGCTGACCAGCCACGGCGCGCAGGTGTCGCGCTCCTCCACGCTGGGCCGGTTGTCCGGGGGCGCGCAGCGCACCGTGGCCACCATGCGGGTGCCGAGCAGCCGCTGGCCGTCGCCCGCGTGCTCGGAGGTCGGCTGCGCGGCGAGCCCGACCCGGTGCAGGGACGCGAACAGCCAGTCCCCGGACCGGTCGCCGGTGAAGATCCGACCGGTCCGGTTGCCGCCGTTGGCCGCCGGGGCGAGCCCCACGACGAGGACCGAGGGCGCGGGTGGGCCCCAGCCCGCGACCGGACGTCCCCAGTACGGCTCCCCCGCGAAGGACGCCCGCTTCGCGGACGCCACCGCCTCCCGCCACGCCACCAGCCGGGGGCAGGCGCGGCACACCGACACCTCGGCGTCCAGGTCGGCGAGCGACGACGCGGCGGCCATCCGGGCGACGTCGCCGGCGTCCCGGGCCACCGGTGTCGCCGGGCCGGCCGGGTCGTCGGGCCAGCCGGTGCCGGCGGGGACCGGCGAAGGGAACCGGACGCCGGTGACGGGATGCGGCAGGGCCGTGGGCCCGGGGAGGCTCACGGACGCGGCGGCAGGCTCATCTCCGGCGCCACCAGACCAGAGCGGCGACGAGCACGACCGCGACGGCCGCGCCGGCGAGCAGCTCGGGGCGTGGCTTGCCGGAGTCCGTGGTCGCATGCTCCCTGACGGCGACGATCTTCCGCTTCGCCTGGGTCTTCACGTCCAGCTTGGCGTGCAGCGCGTCGACGGTGTCCGCGAGGTCCCCGCGAGTGCGCTCGATCTCCTCGCGGATCGTCTCCGGGTCGTTGGCCGCGCTGCTGTCGGTGGACTGGGTCGGCTCAGACGTGCTCATGTCCGCGCTCCCCCTTCATCGTCGCGATGTCCTCCTTGATCCCGCCGATCGCCTGCTCGGGCTTGGCGGGCGTCGCCTTGGACACGGTGCTCTTGCCCATCAGCGCGATCACGCCGGCGACCACGAACAGCACGACCGCGACGATCAGGGCCGCAAGCCAGGCGGCCAGCACCAGCGCGAGGGCGAGGATCGCGGTGGTGACCATCGCGCCGAGGCCGAACAGACCGATGACACCGGCCGCGCCGAACATGCCGACCCCGATGCCGGCCCGCTTGCCCTTCTGGGTCATCTCGGCCTGTGCGAGCCGGATCTCGTCGCGCACCAGCGTGGACATCTGCTGGGTGAGGTCGTGGACCAGGGCCCCGAGGGACGGCTCCTGGCTCGCGTGCAGGGAGGGTTCAGGGGTTGCCATGCCGCGTGGTACCTCCGCGCACGGAAGGTAAACCCCCGGTCCGGATGGCTGCCCGGCCGCTGACCGCTACCGGGCCAGCGACCAGGCGACGCCGTCGAGGATGTCGGCCTCGGAGACGGTCAGCCGGCTCGCCCCCGAGCGGCGCAGCACCCGGTCGAGGACCAGGGCGCCGGCGCCGATCACGTCCGAGCGGCCCGGCGGCACGCCGAGCGCCTCCCGCTGCGCCACGGTCATGGCCAGCAGCCGCGCGACCACGTCGTGCACGTCGCCGCGAGGGAACGACGCGTGGTGCACCCGCTCGCGGTCGTAGGCCTCGAGCCCCAGCAGCACCGCGGCCAGGGTGGTGACCGTGCCGGCCACCCCCACGACCGTGGCCGCGTCGCCGAGCCGCACGCCGTACGACGGAAGGGTGTCGAGTGCCTCGTCGACGACCGCGGCGGCCGCGTCCACCTCGGCCCGGGGCGGCGGGTCGGAGGGCATCAGCCGCTCGGTGAGCCGCACGGATCCGACATCGAGCGACCGGGCCGCCCGCACTCCGCCACCGGCCGGGTCGCCGAGGACGACCTCCGTGGAGCCGCCGCCGATGTCGACCACCGCCACCGGCCCGGGTACGGCGGGCAGGGCGCGCGTGGCGCCCTCGTAGGACAGCCGGGCCTCCTCGTCGCCGGAGAGCACCTCGGGGGCGACCCCGAGACGGGACCGGACTCCCTCGACGAACACCTCGGCGTTGGCGGCGTCGCGCACCGCGGAGGTGGCCACGAACCGCACCGCCTCGACGGCGTGCCGCTCGATGGTCGCGGCGTACTCGTCGGTGGCGGCGAACACCCGCTCGAGCGCCTGGTCGGCGAGCCGGCCGGTGCGGTCCACGTCCTGGCCGAGGCGGACGATCCGCAGCTGCCTGACCAGGCTGTCCACGGTGCCCCGGGAGGCGTCGACGTCGGCGACGAGCAGCCGGATGGTGTTCGTGCCGCAGTCGACCGCCGCCACCCGGCTCACCCCGGTCACGACCCGGCACCTCCTTGCGTGCCAGCAGCGGGAGGCACGCAGGGCCCGGCGGCCCAGAACTCGCCGAGCAGGTCCAGCACCTCGTCGCCGAGCGGGTTGACGCCCCGGCCCTGCGCGAGGGACTGCGCGGCCAGCACGTGCAGGCACTTGACGCGCCCCGGCATCCCGCCCGCGGACACGCCGGCGATCTCCGGCACCTCCTCGATGGCCTCCCGGTAGGAGAGGTAGGCCTCGTGGGCGTCGCGGTACGTCGAGGCGAGCCGGTCGTCGTCGGCCAGCCGCTGCGTCATCTCCCGCATCAGCCCGGAGGCCTCGAGCGTCCCGATCGAGGACGTGGCCCGCGGACAGGTCAGGTAGAACGTCGTCGGGAAGGGCGTGCCGTCCTCGAGACGCGGCTCGGTCGCGACCACGTCGGGGTTGCCGCACGGGCACCGGTGCGCCACCCCGTGGACCGCGCGCGGCGGTCGGCCCAGCTGCGCCTCGACCACCGAGAGGTCGCCGGCCGGGGTCAACGCCCGGACCGGGTGTGCGGCACCGTGGGGGCCTTGATCCGCGTGGCGGGGCGCGGGGCGTCGGCGGGGTCGACCACCGGCTTGCCGGCCCGCACGACGCTGCCCCACGCGGACTGCCACCACAGCGGCCGGGTGGCCTCGGTGACGGAGCCGGGGGGCGAGAGGGTGTCGGCGGGGTCCAGCGGCTTGCCGTTCGCGTCGAGCACCTGGAAGCCGATCTCGCCGGGCATCACCCAGCCGAACCGCTGATGGGCGATCGTGCGGACGTACGCGGGGTCCTGCCACCGCTTCCTCTCCATCGCCAGCCGGTCCACCTCGGAGCGCGAGGAGGCGATGCTGGCACGCAGGCCGGCGAGGTGCCGCTGCTGGTCGAGGTAGGCCCGCATGCTCGAGGCGTAGGACGCCACCAGCAGCACGAGCACGAGCAGCAGCACGGCGGCGCGGGCGGTGAACCGGGGACGGGCCGGGCGCGGCGTCTCCGCGGGTCGCCGTTGGCGCGGGACGCCGCGGCGGGGACCGGCCCCGGGCCGCGCCCCCGCGCCACGTCTGCGGGGGTCCGACCCCCGTGCCGACGGACCGTGCGCCATGGCCCGCTCAGCCGTCCTCGCGGGCGCCGCCGGCGTACCGGGGGAACGCGGCGCGCCCGGCGTAGCGGGCCGCGTCGTCGAGCTCCTCCTCGATGCGCAGCAGCTGGTTGTACTTCGCGACCCGCTCGGAGCGTGCCGGCGCGCCGGTCTTGATCTGGCCGCAGTTCGTGGCGACAGCGAGGTCGGCGATGGTGGTGTCCTCGGTCTCGCCGGACCGGTGGCTCATCATGCAGCGGAAGCCGTTGCGGTGCGCGAGGTCGACCGAGTCGAGGGTCTCGGTGAGGGACCCGATCTGGTTGACCTTGACCAGCAGGGCGTTCGCGGACCGCTCGGCGATCCCCCGCCCGAGGCGCTCGACGTTGGTGACGAACAGGTCGTCGCCGACGACCTGGACCTTGCCGCCCAGCTCCGCGGTCATCGCGGCCCAGCCCTCCCAGTCCTCCTCGTCGAGCGGGTCCTCGACCGACACGATCGGGTACGACGCGACGAGGTCGGCGTAGTAGGACTGCATCTGCGCCGCCGTCCTGGCCGACTTCTCGAACTGGTAGGCGCCGTCGGCGTAGAACTCGCTGGCCGCCACGTCGAGGGCGAACACGATGTCCTCACCGGCGCGCAGCCCGGCCTTCTCGACGGCGGTCGTGATCAGGTCGAGCGCCTCGCGGTTGCTGGGCAGGTCCGGGGCGAACCCGCCCTCGTCGCCGAGGCCGGTCGCAAGGCCCCGCTCCTTGAGCACCGACTTGAGGGCGTGGTAGACGCTCGCGCCCTGCTCGAGGGCCTCCCGGAACGTCGCGGCCCCGACCGGCGCGATCATGAACTCCTGCACGTCCACGCCCGTGTCGGCGTGGGCGCCGCCGTTGAGGATGTTCATCATCGGCACGGGCAGCAGGTGGGCGTTGGGGCCGCCGACGTAGCGGAACAGCGGTAGGCCGGCGGAGTCCGCGGCGGCCCTGGCGGTGGCCAGCGACACGCCGAGGATGGCGTTCGCCCCGAGCTGCGCCTTGTTGGGGGTGCCGTCCAGGTCCAGCAGGCGCTGGTCCACCAGGCGCTGCTCCGAGGCGTCGAACCCGACGAGCTCGGGGCCGATGACGTCGAGGACCGCGTCGACGGCCTTGTCGACGCCCTTCCCGCCGTACCGGTCGCCGCCGTCGCGCAGCTCGACCGCCTCGAAGGCGCCCGTGGAGGCGCCCGAGGGAACCGCCGCCCGGCTGACGGTGCCGTCGTCGAGCGCGACCTCGACCTCGATGGTGGGGTTTCCTCGCGAGTCAAGGATCTCGCGTGCGCCGACAGCCTCGATGGACGCCACGGTGTGCTCCTGCTGGTCGTTGGTCTGGCACGGACGCGTCCCACCCTAACGGCGGCCGACGGCGCTTTCCGCGAGGCTCGCCTGCCACGTGGCCGGCCCGGAAGGCCGTCGCGCCGTCGCTCCTGACCTCAGTGCAGGGCTGCCGTGCTGTCGCGCAGGGTGAGGCTCGTCGCCAGCTCCAGGCGCGGCGGTGGGCTGGTGAACCCGTGGCGGCTCGCCTCCAGGGTCATGCGGACCGCCTCGGCCGCCATCTGCGCCAGCGGCTGGCGCACGGTGGTGAGGGGCGGCGAGAGGTGACGGGAGATCCGCAGGTCGTCGAAGCCGACGACGGAGAGGTCCTCGGGCACCCGCAGCCCATGGGCACGGGCCTCCTGGTAGACGCCGCTGGCCTGCATGTCCGACCCGGCGAAGATCGCGGTCGGCGGGTCGGGCAGCGCCAGCAGCTCGGCGGCGGCGCGTTGGCCGCCGTCGGGCTGGAAGTCCCCGAAGCGCACGAGGTCGTCGTCGACGGCGATGCCGGCCCTGCCCATCGCCGCGCGGTAGCCCTCCAGGCGCTCCTGGCTGCAGACCAGCTCCGGCGGCCCGGTGATCACCGCCACCCGGCGGTGCCCCAGGGACAGCAGGTGCTCGGTGGCCGCCAGGCCGCCGCTCCAGTTGGTGGCCCCCACGGTCGGCAGCGTGGGGTCGCTGCCCCCGACGGGGTCCAGCAGCACCAGAGGGGTGGCCAGGTCCGCCAGCCTCGCGAGCGTGGAGGAGTCGAAGACCGAGACGACCATGACGATTCCGCTGGAGCGCCGGGCGGTCAGGGTGGCCAGCCAGTCCCCGCCGCGGGGCTCGTGGCCGTGGGCGGAGGTGACGACCAGGCCCACCCCGGCGCGCGCGGCGGCCTGCTCGGCGCCGGTGAGCACCTCCAGGAAGTACGGGGAGTCCAGCTCGGCCACGACCAGGTCCACCAGGGCAGCGCGGGGGCGGCCCGACCGGGTGCGGCGACGGTAGCCGTGCGACGTGATGGCCTGCTGCACGCGCTCGCGCGTGTCGGAGGAGACATCGGCCCGGTGGTTGAGCACCTTGGAGACCGTGGGCACCGACACCCCCGCGGTGCGGGCCACGTCGGCGATGGTCACGCGCTGGGCTGCGTCGGTCACGGGCGGACTCCTCGATGTCACGGGCCGGACGGCCCCTCTCGCCAGGCTTGGAGCATAGCCGAAAGTTTCGGACTCCTGACGTCGCCCGCCGTGGCCGAACCGGGACAGAAGAATGGTTGACGCCTGCCGTGAGCGTGCGTAGGTTCCTTTCCAGCGCAACTGTCGGAAAGTTTCGCCGGTCAGCCGCTCGAAGGAGAGCGCGTGACAGGAGTCGACCGCGGTCCCGCCCCGCTGCGCGTGGCCACGAGGTCGGACGGCGCGACGGGCTGCATGGACCGACGCCGCGCAACGCGGCTCTCACGATGGAGGTCATAGTGGATCCCACTCCGAAGCACACGTCCCGTCGGACGTTCCTCAGCATGCTCGCGATGGCGCCGCTGGCCTCCAGCGCACTGTCGGCATGCGGCTCGTCCGGACCCAGCGCCGCCGGCGGCGGGAGCGGCGACGCCCCCTCCAAGGGCGACATCACCTGGTGGTACCTCTCCGGCCAGCCGAACCAGGGCATCCAGACGACGTCGGTCAAGCGCTGGAACAAGGCGCACCCGAAGGAGACCATCGGGATCACGTT
>JAICKK010000201.1 GCA_025927955.1 Nocardioidaceae bacterium | reverse complement strand
GACGCGCGACGAGCTGGCCTCGGTGCTGCACAGCAGCCCCGGCGAGCTCGAGCCCCTGCTGGGCCGGCTGGTCGAGCGCGGCTTCGTCGACCACCGCTCGACGAACGACGGTGGCGACCCCCGGCTGGGACTGACCCCCGCGGGCCGCTCGGCCCTCGACCGGCTGACCGCCGCCCGGCGCGACGGGCTGGTCGAGCTGCTCGCCGGCTGGGACCCCGAGCACCATCCCGAGCTCGCCCAGCGGCTGCAGGAGCTCGCGCACGACCTGCTCGCCGACGACGACCGCATGCTGCGCGCCGCGACTCCCGCCCGGGCACGCGGCTGACCCGGCGTGGGTGGCGACCGGCAGGAGGCTGAGCCGGAGCCGCCACCAGGGCCGGGTCAGCGGGAGAGGACGACCGGGGAGTGCGGCGGCAGCTCGAGCCGCCCGTCGCGCACCGCGACGTCGGGGTCCCAGGCGAGCAGGACGGCCCCGCCGGCCGCGACGGCCTCGACGGTCCGGGGCCGGTCCGAGAGGTTGGCGGCCACCAGGAACGCGCCCCGCCGCACGGTCAGCAGCCGGTCTGCCCAGGTGGCGTCGGCCCGCCCGAGCCGTGGGTCGCGCAGGTCCGGGTGCGCACGGCGGGCGGCCAGCAGGTCGCGGTACCACGCGAGCAGCCGGGCGTGCGGCTCGCGCCCGGGCTCCGACCAGTCGAGCAGCGAGCGCCGGAAGGTCTCGGGGTCCTGCGGGTCGGGGACCTGGCTCTCGTCCCAGCCGTGGGAGCCGAACTCGGCGCGCCGGCCCTCGCGGGTGCCCTCGGCGACGGCCCTGTCGGTGTGGTCGGTGAAGAACTGCCAGGGGGTCCCGGCGCCCCACTCCTCTCCCATGAACAGCATCGGGGTGTACGGCGAGGTCAGCAGGACCGCGGCGCCGCACGCGAGCAGGCCCGGGTCCACCAGCATCGAGAGCCGCTCCCCGCGGGCACGGTTGCCGACCTGGTCGTGGGTCTGCAGGGAGGCGACGAACCGCCAGCCCGGCACCGTCTCGGGGTCGACGACCCGACCGTGCCGACGGCCCCGGAAGGAGGAGTAGGTGCCGTCGTGGAAGAACGGCGTCCGCAGCACCTTGGGCAGCGCCTCCGGGTCGGCGAAGTCCGCGTAGTAGCCCTGGGTCTCGCCGGTCAGCGCCACGTGCACCGCATGGTGCACGTCGTCGGCCCACTGGCCGTGCACGCCGAGGCCCGCGACGGCCGCACCGCGGCCGCGCGGGGTCACCGTCCGCGGGTCGTTGCGGTCGGACTCGGCGACCAGCCAGAGCGGGCGGCCGGTCTCCTCGGCCAGCTCGTCGACCTCCCGCGACATCTCCTCGAGCAGGGGCAGGGCGCCGTCGTCGTGGTACTCGTGCACGGCGTCCAGCCGCAGGCCGTCGACGTGGAAGTCGCGCAGCCACTGCCGGACGTTGTCGAGCACCCAGCGGCGCACCTCGTCGCTGTCGCGGTCGTCGAAGTTGACCGCCTTGCCCCACGGCGTGGTGTGCTTGTCGGTGAAGTAGGGCCCGATCTCCGCCAGGAAGTTCCCGTCGGGCCCGAGGTGGTTGTACACCACGTCGAGGCAGACGCCCAGCCCGTGGCCGTGCGCGGCGTCGACGAAGCGCTGCAGGGCGGCGGGCCCGCCGTACGCCTCGTGCACGGAGTACGGCGCGACGCCGTCGTACCCCCAGTTGTGCCGGCCGGGGAACGACGCCAGCGGCAGCAGCTCGACGACGTCGACGCCGAGGTCGGCGAGGTGGCCCAGCCTCTCGGCGGCGGAGTCGAGGGTGCCGCCGGGCGTGAAGGTGCCGACGTGGGCCTCGTAGACGACGGACCCCTCCAGCGGCACCCCGCGCCAGCCGTCGTCGCTCCAGGCGAATCCGGCGGGGTCGTACCAGGCCGAGCTGCCGTGCGGGCCGTCCGGCAGGGCGAGGCCGCGGGGGTCCGGCCGCGGGTCTCCCCCGTCGAGACGGAACGCGTAGCGGTCGCCGTCGGCCAGCCGCACGTCGCAGCTCCACCAGCCGCCGTCGGCCCGGGTCATGGGCGTGCGTGCGCCCGGGGTGACCAGCTCGACCCCGGACGCGTACGGCGCCCAGAGCCCGGGACTGCGCCTCATGCCCGGTGCCGGCGACGCAGCAGCGCCACCGGGTAGGCGTCGAGGACCTCGGCGCACAGGGTGTCGCCGCCGCCGTGGGACACGCCGCTGAGCTCGTCGCGCCAGAGGCCCTCGGGCAGCCGGACGGTGGCCCGCCCCCAGCCGCCGTCGGCGTCGAGCCGTGCCGGGGCGCGGGTCACGAGGGTGGCCACCTCCCCGCCGCGCACGAAGCCGACCAGGTGCCGCGACGTGGCCGTCAGCGGCTCGTAGCCGCCGTTGTCGCCGAAGCTCGCCGGCAGCGCCCGGCGCAGCCGCAGGGTGCGGTGGGTGACGAGCAGCTTCTCGTCGTCCAGGTCACGCGGCGCTCCCGTGCGCAGGTGCTCCAGCCGCGCGCGGCGCGCCCCGAAGTCGACCGGGCGCCGGTTGTCCGGGTCGACGAGGGACAGGTCGACCACCTCGCAGCCCTGGTAGATGTCCGGGGTGCCGGGCATCGTGAGCTGGAGCAGCTTCTGGCCGAGGACCACGGCCCGCACGGCGCGCTCGTTGCGGTCGACCGCGGACCGCACGAGGGCACCCGGACCGCCGGGCCGACGGGCCTCGGCGGCGAGCGCGAGCACGGCGGACTCGTAGTCCTGGTCCGGCTCCAGCCAGGAGGTGTGCTGCTTGGACTCGCGCATCGCCTTGGTGAGGTAGCCGCCCAGCCGCTCCTCGTCGATGTCCCCGACGCCGGCGAGCGTCTGCCAGAGCAGGTGGGCGGTGGGCGCGTCGACGCGCCGCTCGCGCGCCGCCTGGGCGAACGCGTCGGAGCAGCGCTGCCACGACTCGGCGTCGCCGGCCACGGCCAGCAGCCGGGCCCGCACGTCCTCGCTGCGCTTGGTGTCGTGGGTGGACAGCGTGCTCATGCCCAGCGGCCAGTGCCGCTGCTGGTGGGCCGCCCACCGGTGCAGCCGCTCGGGCAGGTGCTGGCCGTCGTCGAGGAGGCCGGGGTCGCCGCCGACCTCGTTGAGCGCGACCAGGCGGTGCCAGCGGTAGAACGCGGTGTCCTCGATGCCCTTGGCCATCACCGGACCCCAGGTCTGCTGGAGGCGTACGGCGAGGTCGCAGGCCGGGGGCGTCGAGGGCTCGAGGGCCACGTCGACCAGCTGCTGGAGCTCGCTCTTGAGGTCGGGGCGGCGGTCGACCGCCACCTCGAGCGCCTCCCGCATCACCCGGCGCGCCGTGTCCTCGGTCGGGCGACCCGGCCGCACGTAGGCGCGGTACACCGAGCAGGCCACGAGCAGCTCGGCGACCGCCTCCTCGAGCCTCGCCGGGTCCGCCTCGGGCAGCGCCTCGCGCGCCCGCCGTACCAGGCGACGACGCTCGGGGACGAGCACCTCGTCGACCACGAGCCGCTTGGACTCCTCGACGGTGTGCTCCAGGGACGGGTCGCCGCCGAGGTCCACCCAGGTCTCCTGCAGGGCGGTGGCGGCGGCACCGTCGACGAGCGCCGCGGACACGGCCTTCGCGGCGTCGTACCCGGTGGTGCCGTCGCAGGCCCACGGCGGGAGCGCCTCGTCGCCCTCGAGGATCTTCTCCACCCAGAGCCCGGTCCCGGGGCGGAGCGCGGCCCGCAGCCGCTCGAGGTAGCCGGTCGGGTCGGCCAGGCCGTCCGGGTGGTCGATGCGCAGGCCCTCGATGACGCCCTCGTGGTTGAGGTCGAGCAGCACCCGGTGGGTGGCCTCGAAGACGTCGGGGTCCTCGACCCGGACCGCGATGAGCGAGTCGACGTCGAAGAAGCGGCGGTAGTTGAGCACCTCGTCGCGCTCGCGCCAGCTCGCGAGCAGGTAGTGCTGGCGCGACAGCACGACGGACACGTCGGCGTCCGGGTCGCCGTCCCAGGTGCCGTCCGCGACCGGGAGGACGTGGTCGTAGTAGCGCACCAGCTGCCGGCCCCCGGCCACGTCGAGGGTCAGCTCGCCCGCGGCGACCACCTCGGCCAGGGGCGCGCCGAGCAGCGGGAGGCCGAGCCTCTGGTCCAGGGCGTCCCAGTCGACGTCGAACCAGTGGGCGTGGTCCGCGGCGCGGCCGTGTGCGAGCACGTCCCACAGCGCCACGTTGGCGTCCTCGGGGGCCACCAGGGCCATGTGGTTGGGCACCACGTCGACGACCAGCCCCAGCCCGTGCTCGCGCGCGGTCGCGGCCAGCGACCGCAGGCCCTCGGCCCCGCCGAGCTCGCGGCTGACCCGGGTGTGGTCGAGGACGTCGTAGCCGTGCATCGAGCCGGGCACCGCCTGCAGCACCGGCGAGAGGTAGAGGTGGGTGACCCCGAGCTCGGAGAGGTACGGCACCACCGACGCGGCGTCGGCGAACGTGAAGCCGGCGTGCAGCTGCAGGCGGTAGGTCGCGGTCACCGTGGGGAACTACCCGCAAGCGTGGGCCGCGACACCCGGCGCCTCGCCGCGTCTCATGTGGCCTGCGGCACGTTGTCCCGCTCGGCCCCGAGCGTGGTGTCCCCGCCGTGACCGGTGTGCACGACGGTCTGGTCGGGCAGCGCGAACAGCCTGGTGCGGATCGACGAGGCGAGCAGGTCCGCGTCGCTGTAGGAGCGGCCGGTGGCTCCCGGACCGCCCTGGAAGAGGGTGTCGCCGCTGAACAGGCACCCCAGGTCCTCGGCGTGGAAGCACACCGCCCCGGGTGAGTGCCCAGGGGTGTGCAGCACGGCCAGCGAGGTGCCCGCCACCTCGACGCTCGCGCCGTCGGCCAGGTCGGCGTCCCACAGCTCGTCGGGGTGGGTCAGCTCCCACAGCGGCCGGTCGGCCGGGTGCAGCAGGATCGGGGCCTGGACGCGCTCGCGCAGCGCCGGAGCGACCCGCACGTGGTCGTCGTGGGCATGGGTGCACAGGATCGCCTTGACCCGCCGGTCGCCGACCACGGCCATGATGGCCTCGACGTCGTGCGGCGCGTCGACCACCACGCACTCGGTGTCGTCGCCGATCACCCACACGTTGTTCTCGACGTCGAAGGTCTCGCCGTCCAGCGAGAACGCGCCGCGGGTGGTGCCGTGGTCGACCCGAGCCGCCGTCACTTGAGGATCACCACGGAGCGGAGAACGCCGCCGGCCTGCATCTTGTCGAACGCCGCCTCCACGTCGTCGAGCGCGATCTCCTCGGTCACGAACGCGTCGAGGTCGAGGCGGCCCTGCTGGTAGAGGTCGACGAGCATCGGGAAGTCCCGAGAGGGCAGGCAGTCGCCGTACCAGCTCGACTTCAGCGCGCCGCCGCGGCCGAAGACGTCGATCAGCGGCAGGTCGGGGACCTTCATGTCCGGCGTGGGCACGCCGACCAGCACGACGGTGCCGGCGAGGTCGCGGGCGTAGAACGCCTGCCTCCAGGTCTCGGGCCGGCCGACCGCGTCGATGACGACGTCGGCGCCGAAGCCGCCGGTGAGCGCCTGGATCGCCTCGACCGGGTCCTGCTCCCTGCTGTTCACGGTGTCCGTCGCGCCGAGGCCGCGCGCCCACTCGAGCTTCTGCGGGTCGATGTCGACGGCGATCACCTTCGACGCGCCGGCCAGCGCGGACCCGGCGACCGCCGCCGCGCCCACGCCGCCGCAGCCGATCACCGCGACGCTCATGCCGCGACCGACGTTGCCGGTGTTGATCGCCGCACCCAGCCCGGCCATGACGCCGCAGCCGAGCAGCCCGACCGCCGCGGCCCGGGCCGAGGGGTCCACCTTCGTGCACTGCCCCGAGTGCACCAGCGTCTTGTCGGCGAACGAGCCGATGCCCAGCGCGGGCGTGAGCTCGGTGCCGTCCTCGAGCGTCATCCTCTGGGCGGCGTTGTGGGTGGCGAAGCAGTACCACGGCTGCCCGCGCAGGCAGGCCCGGCAGTTGCCGCACACGGCCCGCCAGTTGAGCACCACGAAGTCGCCGGGGGCCACGTTGTCCACGCCCTCGCCGACCGACTCCACGACCCCCGCGGCCTCGTGGCCGAGCAGGAACGGGAAGTCGTCGTTGATCCCGCCCTCGCGGTAGTGCAGGTCGGTGTGGCACACACCGCAGGCCTGCACCTGCACGACCGCCTCGCCGGGCCCGGGGTCGGGGACGTTCACGGTCTCGACCGTGACCGACTGACCCTTCGCCCTGGCGACCACCCCACGGACCTGCTGCATGAGACCTCCCGCTGTGCCGACGGTGTACGACGGGCAGGCTATCCGGCCAGGAGGACGGTCGTGGTGGCGACGTAGGCCACGACGAGCAGGGCGGCCACCGGACGCGGCAGGAACCCCGACCGGTGGGCGCTCAGCAGGACCAGCGGCAGCAGCGCGGTCAGCGCGGCCACCTCGCCGATGACGTTGTGCCGGCCGAGGGCGAGCGGGCTGACGAGGGCAGCCAGCCCGAGCGTGGCGCTGGCGTTGTAGGCGACCGCTCCGACGGCGCCGGCCACGACGAGGTCGGAGATCCCGCGGCGGCGCGCCGCCCACACCAGCGCCAGCATCTCGGCGCTGGTGGCCAGTGCCAGCACCGTCAGCCCGATGACGGACTCGCCGAGGCCGAACGCGTCGACGAGGCCCGTGGCGCCGCGCACCGCGAGAGCGCCGCCGAGGACCATGCCGAGCAGCCCGAGCAGGACCTTGAGCAACGCCTTGCCGGGCGTG
>JAICKK010000009.1 GCA_025927955.1 Nocardioidaceae bacterium | reverse complement strand
GCGAGGGCCTCGAAACCATGGCCACCTGCGCGCAGACCTGACCATGGTCTCGAGGCCTCGGCCAGCGCCTCACCACCTCGACCAACGTGACCCGGACCCCCGCCGCTGGTTGAGGTGCCCGAGCCCCCAGGGCGAGGGCCTCGAAACCATGGCCACCTGCGCGCAGACCTGACCATGGTCTCGAGGCCTCGGCCAGCGCCTCACCACCTCGACCAACGTGACCCGGACCCCCGCCGCTGGTCTCGAGGCCTCGGCTGGCGCCTCGGCACCTCGACCGACGTGGTGACGACGCTGGTCGAGGTCCCCGACCCCCGACACACCTGCCCCCAGCCGAACACGCCCACCAGGGTGCCGACCGTGCAGAAGGAGGGTCTGGAGCGCCCCGGCGCGCGCTGCTGCCGGCACCTCAGTCGGGTGGCCCTCGGCGAGTGGCCCGCGCTCGTGCAGGCGGGCAGCTCTTGAGCGTTCCGGACCATCGTCCCGGACGCCGGTCCGCGCGCCTCGCCGGACCTCCGCCTGGGCCGCGACAGCTCGGAGCAGCCGCTGGTGGACGGCCCGGGACCGCCCGGGCTCTGCTCAGCGACTACCGCTGCCCGGTGGAGGGCGTGAAGCGCGCGACGTCGAGCGTCCGCCCCACGGGTGCGAGCGCGGCCGGCACCACGACCCTAGAAGTTCCCTCGCCTGGCCTGCTCCCGCTCGATCGCCTCGAACAGTGCCTTGAAGTTGCCCTTGCCGAAGCCCAGGGAACCGTGCCGCTCGATGAACTCGAAGAACACCGTCGGGCGGTCGCCGATCGGCTTGGTGAAGATCTGCAGCAGGTAGCCGTCCTCGTCCCGGTCCACCAGGATGCCGCGCCTGTGCAGCTCCTCGATCGGCACCCGGACCTCGCCGATGCGAGCCCGCAGCTCGGGGTCCTCGTAGTAGGAGTCCGGGGTGCTGAGGAACTCGATGCCCTCTGCGCGGAGGACGTCGACCGTCTGGAGGATGTCGTTGGTCGCCAGCGCCAGGTGCTGGGCTCCCGGACCGGCGTAGAACTCGAGGTACTCGTCGATCTGCGACTTGTGCTGCGCGACCGCGGGCTCGTTGAGCGGGAACTTCACCCGGTGGTTGCCGTTCGCGACGACCTTGCTCATCAGCGCGGAGTAGTCGGTGGCGATGTCGTCCCCGATGAACTCGGCCATGTTGGTGAAGCCCATCACCCGGTGGTAGAAGTCGACCCACTCGTCCATCCGGCCGAGCTCGACGTTGCCGACGATGTGGTCGAGCGCCTGGAAGACCCGCTTCGGCGCACCCTCGCGCTTCTGGTACGTCGACGTGCGGGCGACGTACCCGGGCAGGTAGGGCCCGTGGTAGCGGGACCGGTCGACCAGGGTGTGCCGGGTGTCGCCGTAGGCGGCGATCGCCGCGAGCCGGACGGTCCCGTGCTCGTCGGACACGTCGTGCGGCTCCTCGAGGACCGTCGCGCCCTGGGCGCGGGCGTGCTCGATGCAGCGGTCCACGTCCGGGACCTCCAGCGCGATGTCGGTGACCCCGTCGCCGTGCCGGGCGTGGTGCGCGATGACCGGGCTGTCCGGGTGCACGCCGCCCTGGAAGACGAAGCGGACCGAGCCGCTGCGCAGCACGTAGGACACGTGGTCGCGGTTGCCGGTCTCGGGACCGGAGTAGGCGACCAGCTCCATGCCGAAGGCGGATGAGAAGAAGTGCGCGGTCTGGGTCGCGTTCCCGACAGCCCACACCGTGGCGTCCCAGCCGGTCACCGGGAAGGGATCCTTGGCGGCGTCGTACTCCACCAGCCCGATCAGCTGCTGCAGCGTGCCGAGGTCGAGCTCGGCGAGGCGCTCCTCGTTGGTGAGGGTGTCCTGGAGGGTCATCTGCGGTTCCTTCCGTGCGGCGAGGCCACGTGCCCGAGGCCTCCTCCTTGCAGGAAACCGCGGTGGGCGCAGATACGCAAACTGCGCAGGACCGGGTGCACAGGCTGACCAGAAGAGCGGTCGTACGGCGTCGCCGGCTGTGCAGCTCGGCTACCTTGGGGGCATGGTCGATGCCGGATACCCGCTCGACGAGCTGGACGTCGCGCTGCTGGCCGCGCTCCGGGACCATCCGCGCGCCGGCGACGTCGACCTCGCGCGCGCCACCCAGGTGGCGCGGGCCACGGTGCAGAGCAGGCTCCGGCGCCTTGAGGAGGCCGGCGTCATCGCTGACTGGGGGCCGAGCATCGACCCGGCCGCCGCCGGCCACCCGGTCCAGGCGTTCGTGACCCTCGAGATCGCACAGGGCGCCCTGGACCGGGTCACCCGCGACCTCGCCGACATCCCGCACGTGCTCGAGGCCTACGTCACCACCGGTTCTGCCGACGTGCTGTGCAAGGTGGCGACACCGTCGCACGCGGAGCTGCAGACCACCCTGCTACGGATCAACGGGTCTCCCGCCGTGGTCCGCTCGACCAGCGTCGTCACCTTGTCGGTGCTGGTCGCGCCCCGGATCCTGCCGCTGCTCGAGTCCTCCCCGTTGCGGCCGGGCACCCGGGCACCGGCCTACAGACGTCCCCGCCAGCCGCGCGGGACGTGACCGGCCCCTGAGGCGACGGGAACTTTTTGCCGTGAGTGACCCGTTTGATTCCGCGGCGATGGGTACCACGGCGCCATGCATGTCGCACTCCCCACGATGATCGGCTCCCTGCTCGGCGCCGGGCTGACGGCGGCCCTGGCCTGGGACTGTTGGCGACACCCGATCGAGCAGGCGCAACCTCGCCAGGACATCAACAGCGAGCCCGTCCGTCGGTGAGTTCTGCGCGTCGCGGGACGCGCGGCGGGTCGAACCCCCACACTGGCGGGGAACGCGACGGAGCACAGCACGAAGGGCAACGGGATATCCGTGTCGACCGGGGACATCGGGTCGAGGCACCTGGGCAACCACTGGACGTGGCGCCCGGACTGGCGTGCCGACCGGCCTCACCTCATGTGGTACCTCACCTTCGGCCACGAGCCGGCGCTGTACGCCTGGCTGCGTACGGCGCGGGGCTGCCTCGCCGGTGAGGAGCGGCTCGACGTCATACCCCAGCCGTGGCTGCACTGCACCGTCGACGACGTCGGGTTCGTGGACGAGCTCACGGCCGAGCAGGTGGGGCGCGTCGCGCTCGCCGGCGAGCAGGCCCTGCGGGGCCTGACCGTCCCGGCGCTCACCCTCGGCCCGGCGGCCCCGATGCACGACGCGCTCGTCCTCCAGGCTCGACCGACCGCCGAGCTGACCGCTCTGAGGGAGGTCCTGCGCGAGGCCACGGTGTCGGTTCTCGGGTCCCGGGCGCTGCCGGCGCTGGAGAGGTTCGAGCCGCACGTCTCGTTCGCGTACGTCAACCGACCGTGCCGTGAGGCGCCCTTGATGGACCTGCTCCGGTCCGTCTCGGACGACGAGGTGCAGGTCTCGCCACCGGCCGTCGTCCTGGCGTCGGTGACCAGGCTGGACCGGCACTACCAGTGGACCGTGCGGTCCCAGGTGCAGGTCCCGCAGGCCGCTGCGCGCGCGTAGCGCCTCAGGCCGGCACCCTCAGCAGCCCGGCCTCGCCCACGGGGATGCCCGCGTCGACCGCGCAGTCGCGCCCGAGGCCCTTGGCCCGGTAGAGCGCGCCGTCGGCGCGCACGAGGCAGTCGCCGATGGTCTCGCCCGGCAGCAGCCTGGCGAACCCCAGCGAGCAGGTCGACGGACCCGGCACCGCGTGTCGCACTCTGGCGACGGTGTCCGCGGCCTGCGTCTCGTCGCAGCCGGGCAGCGCGAGCACGAACTCCTCCCCGCCCCAGCGGGCGATCGCGTCGGTCTCCCGGAGCACCGCGGAGGCGGCCTGCGCGAAGCCGGCGAGCAGGTCGTCGCCGGCCCGGTGACCATAGGTGTCGTTGTAGACCTTGAAGTGGTCGAGGTCGGCGATCGCGAAGGTCAGCGGTGCACCGTCGCGCTCGCAGCGGCTGCGCATGGCCGCCACCTCACGGTCCCAGCCACGGCGGTTGAGCAGCCCGGTCAGCGGGTCGCGGATGCTCAGGTCCTCGAGCTCACGTCGCAGGCGCTCCCCGGTCAGGGCGGCACCGGTCTCGGTCGCGAGCACCTCGATGACCGAGCGGTCCACCTCCGTGACCTCGGGCAGGGTGCGGTCCCACACGATCGCGAGTACGGCGTGCGTCACACCGTCGAGCCCGACCGGCTGCCACTGGATGCTGTGCGCGTTCGACAGCTCGGTCAGCCGCCGGCTCACGAGCGGATGCGCCGCCGTGTCGGAGACGAACAGCGGCTCACCGGTCTCCCACACGTGGGCGGTGGCGGTCGGCTCGCTCAGGTCGAACTCGACGCCGCGCAGCTGGGGCAGGCCGCAGGTCGCGGTCACCTCCAGCCGACCGGGGACCGTCGGCTCGATGAGCATCACGGAGGCGGCTCGGGCCAGCGCCTGGAGGCGGTCGAGGACCACCGGGCGCGGGTCGCCACCGAGCTGGGTCACCCGGGCGATCTCGGCCGCGGCGCGCAGCGCCTCCCTGGTCCGCGCCAGAGCCTCGTCGGCCTGCTTGCGCACGGTGACGTCCTGCACGTGGGCGAGCGTCCAGCTGGCGCCGTGCGGGCCCTCGATGTGGGTGAAGGTGAGCCACGCCCACCGCACCTCGCCGTCGGGCCTGACGTACCGCTTCTCCACCCGGCCGATCCCGTCCTCGGCCTCCTCGATCATCCTGGTCGCGTCCGCGTGCATCTCGCGGTCGTCGGGGTGGGTGAACTCCAGCGAGCTGCGGCCGAGGAGCTCCTCGGGCGTGCGGCCCATCAGCCGGCAGAGGGCATCGTTGACCTGCGCGAAGTGCCCGTGCTCGTCGGCGAGGGCGATCCCCACGGGGCTGTCGTCGAACACGCCGCGGAACCGGGTGAGGGACTCCGACAGCCGGGTGCGCACGCCCTCCATCTTCAGCAGCTGCTCGACGAGCATGGTCTCGCTGGCGGCGAGCCGGTGTCCGACCAGCGACCGGATCCCCATCACGGCCGCGCTGAGCGTGCACGACAGCAGCAGCTGGATGACGTAGTGCACGGTGTCGTCGCCGGGTCCGGGGTGGGTGGTCACGACCACGAACGCCCAGCTGAGACATCCGAGGGCGACGAGCCCGGCGGCGTGCAGCGGGCGGGTCATCACCGCCCCGATGGCGACCACCGAGAGCATCACGAGCGTGGTCTGCTCGAGCTGGCCGGTGACCAGGAGCTGGAGCAGGCTGTTGACGAGCGGAGCGCCGCACACCAGCCACACCAGCCCGGCGGAGCGCCGGTCGTCGACCGGGCTGTCGTGCCGCAGGGCGAGCGCCGCGACGCCGGCCGTGACCAGGGCCGCGGCCACCATCGTGACGCGGGCGGCGCCGTGCATCAGCAGCAGGTGGACCGGCGCGAGGAGCAGGTAGACCACGACGATGACCCCGGCACCGACGCGCGCGGTCTCCGGGGTCCCGGGGAGCACGAGCCTCCTGCCTGCCACGCGATCACCGTCCGAGCGGTTTGTCCGGGGCGCCGTCCGCCAGCCGGTTCCCCGGTCCGATCGGCGGGGTCCGGGACGACCTGAGCCGAACCGCTCCGCTCAGCCGAGGTCGCGCTTGAGGATCTTTCCGGTCGCCGTCATCGGGAGGGACGCCACCACCTCGACCAGACGCGGGTACTTGTAGCCGGCCATCTGCGTCCTGCCCCAGGCCAGGAGGTCCTCGGCGGTCGCCGTCGAGCCGTCTCGGAGGATGACGAACGCCTTGACCTCCTCGCCGTGGCTCTCGTGCGGCACGCCGACCACCGCGGCCAGGGACACGTCCGGATGGGTCATCAGGACCTCCTCGACCTCTCGCGGGTACACGTTGAAGCCGCCGCGGATGATCATGTCCTTGGAGCGGTCGACGATGTAGTACCAGCCGTCCGGATCCCGGCGGGCCAGGTCGCCGGAGCGGAACCAGCCGTCGCGGATGACCTCGGCCGTCGCGTCGGGGCGGCGGTAGTAGCCCTTCATGACGTTGTGGCCCTTGATGGCGATCTCCCCGACGGCGTCCGGGGAGTCCTCGACGTCGTCCCAGCCCTCGGGACGCAGCAGCCGCATCTCGACCCCGGGGATCGGCGTCCCGATCGAGCCGGGACGCGCCGGCTCGCCGTAGTGCGAGAAGCTGGCCACCGGAGAGGTCTCCGACAGCCCGTAGCCCTCGAGGATCGTCACGCCGAACCTCCGCTCGAACTCCTTGTGCACCTCCACCGGCAGGGCGGAGCCGCCGGCGGCGGCCATCCGGAGGCTCCCCGCGATCAGGCGTACGTCGACCGCCGACTCGCCCCCGGCCGCGTCGAGGGCACCGAGCAGGGCCCAGTACATCGTCGGCACCCCGGCGAAGAAGGTGACCCGCTCTCGCTGCATGAGCGCGAGGGCGGCACCCGCCTCGAAGCGCGGCAGCATCACGACCGTCCCACCGAACGCGAACGCGCCGTTCTGGACGACGCTCTGGCCGAAGGAGTGGAACAGCGGCAGCACGCACAGGTAGGTGTCGGGGCGGGCGGGGTCCGCCCGGAACACCTCGGCGCCCGCGAGCGCGTTGTCGCGCATGTTGCGGTGCCGCAGCTCGGCGCCCTTGGGCTGCCCGGTGGTCCCCGACGTGTACAGGATGACCGCGGTGTCGTCCTCGTCGGTCTCCACGGTGTCGAACGTGGCCGGCCGCCCCGCCACCGCCGCGCCCAGCGTCTCGACCCCTTCCAGGGCCGAGCCGGCGGCGGGGTCGGCGGTGACCACGAAGAGGTGCTCGCATCCCGGCGCGTCCCGGAACCCGTCGTACCCCTCCCGGCCGATGGGCAGCTCCGGGGTGCCCTCGAAGCAGAGGTAGGCCTTCGCGTCCGCGTCGCGCAGATGGTAGGCGACCTCACGCGCCTTGAGCAGCACGTTGAGCGGCACGACGGTGGCACCGGCCTTGAGGATGCCGAAGTAGGCGGCCGTGAAGTGCGGCAGGTTCGGGCAGCTCAGCGCCACCTTGTCGCCGGGGACCACGCCACGCTCGACGAGCAGGCCCGCGACCCGGTTGGCCGCGGCGTCGACCTCCGCGTAGGTCAGCCGTGCCGTGCCCAGCACGACGGCGTCCCGGGTCGGGTAGGAGCGGGCGCTCTCCTCGAGCAGGGCAGCCAGGTTGTACACGCAGGGCTCCTTCACGCGTTCACGGTGCGGGACGCAGCCATTGTGCGCGGCGCACGGGTGCCCCACGCGGGCGGTCCGGAACCCCCCGTCCGGGCCATGTGGCGGCTGGTGGCCGGTCCCCTATGCTGGTCCTGCTCCGCGGCAGACCCGAGACTGTCGCGGAGCTCTTCTGTGTCCGCCTCCGCCGCGCACGCGCTCGGGACCGGCTTCACCGGTTTCGCTGCGGCTTCGTAAAGGTTCTGCAGATACTGTTGCCATGCGTGCACCTGCTCGGGATGTGTCCGTGCGTGTCCGGGCGCACGCTCCGGCAGCGACGACACGGCGGACGGGCATGGCGGACTCGGAGGCGCCCATGATGGCGGAGCGGCTGCGCGCCGCGATCGCCGGGCAGCGCCTCGACGTGCACTTCCAGCCCGTCCTCGACCTCTCCGACGGCGCGACCGTCGGCGTCGAGACCCTGGCCCGGTGGTACGACGAGGAGCTCGGCCACGTCCCGCCCGACCGGTTCATCGCCCTTGCCGAGTCCACCGGCATGGTCGTCGACCTGGGGCGCTGGGTGCTGCGCAAGGCCTGCCGACGAGCCGTGGACTGGACCACGGCCGACAGGGAGGACCTGCTGCTCTCGGTCAACGTGTCCCCCGTCCAGCTGCGCGAGGAGTCGTTCCCCGACGACGTGACCGCCGCGCTGGAGGAGAGCGGGCTGCCCGCCCACCGCCTGTGCCTGGAGGTGACCGAGACCGCGATCGTCAGCGACGTGGCCGAGGTCGCCGCGACCTTGTGGCGGCTGCGGGACCTCGGCGTCCAGTTCGCCCTCGACGACTTCGGCACCGGTCACTCCTCCCTCACCCTGCTGCGCAACCTGCCGCTCCAGATCGTCAAGATCGACCGTTCCCTGATCCGGAGGGTCGCCGTCGACGCCCAGGACGCGGTGCTCGTCCAGCTCGTCATCGACGCCGCGCACACGCTCGGTCTGCGCGTGTGCGCGGAAGGGGTCGAGGAGGAGGTCCAGGCCCGTCAGCTGGTGGCCATGGGCTGCGACACCGGCCAGGGCTGGCTGTTCGGCCGCCCGGTGCCGATGCCGGACCTCGACCACAGCTGGGGCCCGGTCTCGGGGGCCGGCAGCTGGCTCCAGCCGACCGAGAGCGAGCTGGTCCCGCTCAGCGGCAGCGAGAACCTGGTGCTGGTGGCCGACCGGGGACGGCGGGTGACCTACGTGTCCGCGTCCTGCCGGCGGATCCTCGGCCGGATGCCGTCGGAGCTGGTCGGCCGGCCGCTGGCGGACGTGCTCGGCGACGATCCGGAGGACGGGCCGGTGACGATCCGGCTCGAGCACAAGGAGCACGACTTCCGCTGGGTGCGCGGGATCGTCCAGTCGCTCACCGACGGTGCGGGCCAGGTGCGCGAGGTGCTCTGCGTGCTGACCGACGTGACCAGCGCCCTGCGCCGGGAGAAGGAGCTCGCCGACAGCGAGGAGCTCTTCCGCAGCGCCTTCCACGGCGCTCCCATCGGGATCGCGCTCAGCGACTTCGGCGGCCGGCTGCTGCGCGTGAACCCCGCGATGGCCGAGCTGGTCGGCCGCAGCGTCGAGGAGCTGCTGGAGATGAGCGTCGCGGACATCACGCATCCCGACGACGTGCGCCGCGACGAGGTCAACCTCACCGAGGTGCGCGAGGGCGCCGCGGAGCAGCACCTGGTCCGCAAGAGGTACCTGCGCCCGGACGGCCAGGTGGTGCCGGTCGAGGTGCACGCCGCCAGCGTGCGGACCGCCGACGGCGAGCCGTACTGCATCGTCGCGCACGTGCTGCCCGCCTGAGCGGCTGCCGCCCGTCGGGTGAGTAAAGAAATCGTGCTGATGCCCGTTTTGCCGGCTATGCCGGGGATACTCCTGTCATGACGTCTGCGGGGCGTAGCCCATCCACGTCGCCACGGCTGGTCCGGGCGTCGCTGTCGCTGGCGACGGCCCTCGGGCTCGCGCTCGTCGGCGCCGCGCCCGTGCACGCGACGCCGGGCGCCGGCGCCGGCACCGGCACGTACGCGCCGACCACCCAGCCGACCCGGGGGCCCTCCGGCACGTCCGCGTCCAGGGCGCTGGGCACGCGCTGGGGCGACGACGACACCCGCGAGGGGAGGAGGGCATCGGCCAACGGCAGCCGCTGGGACGCCCGGGCCGACCACGGGTCGCTGTACTCGCTGACGAGCACGATCGGCGCCCAGGACGCGTGGCACCGGGGCTACACCGGCCGAGGCGTGACCGTCGCGCTGATCGACACCGGCGTGGCTCCCGTCGCCGGTCTCGACCGGAGCGCCACCAAGGTGATGAACGGACCGGACCTGTCCTTCGAGAGCCAGTCGCCCGCGACCGCGAACCTCGACGGCTTCGGCCACGGCACCCACCTCGCCGGCATCATCGCGGGCGAGGACGACCGGTTCGACCCGCGCAAGCCGTCGCCGTCGATGTTCGCCGGTGTCGCCCCCGAGGCGCAGCTGCTCAACATGAAGGTCGGCACCGCCGACGGCGGCGTGGACGTGTCCCAGGTCATCGCCGCCCTCGACTGGGTGGTGGCGCACCGTCACGACCACGGCATGAACGTGCGCGTGGTCAACCTGGCCTACGGCACCGAGTCGGTGCAGCCGTGGCAGGTCGACCCGCTCGCACACGCCGTCGAGAACGCCTGGGACCACGGCCTGGTCGTCGTCACCGCCGCCGGCAACGACGGGCTCGCCGCGCCCCACCTGCTGATGCCGGCAGTCGACCCGCACGTGCTGGCCGTCGGCGCCGAGGACCATCAGGGCACCACGACCATCGCCGACGACACGGTCGCGGACTTCACCAGCGGCGGCGACGCCCAGCGGCGCCCCGACCTCCTGGCCCCGGGCAAGTCCGTGGTCTCCCTGCGGGTCCGCGGCTCGTACGTCGACCGGACGCACCCCGAGGGGCTCGTGACCGGCAACGTCTCCGGCCGGTTCTTCCGCGGCAGCGGGACCTCGCAGGCCGCCGCCGTGATGTCCGGTGTGGCGGCGCTGCTGCTCGACGCCCGGCCGTCGCTGACCCCCGACCAGGTCCGCAGCGCCCTGACCTCGACCGCGCGCCGGCTGCACCACCGCAACCCCGCGATGGGCGCCGGCCTCGTCGACGTGCCAGCGGCCATCACCGCCGTACGCACCGGCAGGCACCTCGCCGCCGACCCGGCCGCCGGCCTCCGCCACTCGACCGGCACCGGCTCGCTGGAGGCGTCCCGCGGTGGCGAGCACGTCGTCGACCCGACGACCGGCGACGTCCTGACCGGCGAGACCGACGCGTACGGCGACCCGTGGCCGGCCACCGTGTGGGCCGCGGCCTCGCGGACCGGCGAGGCCTGGGACCACGGCGTCTGGAACGGTCACCGGCTCAGCAGCGAGACCTGGGTCGGCAACCAGGTCGCGCCGACCGCCTGGGCCGGGACGTCGTGGAGCGGTCTGCCGTGGAGCGAGCACGTCTGGTCCGACGCCCGGTGGCAGGCTCGCAGCTGGCGTGACCAGGGATGGAGCGCGCGCAGCTGGCGCGAGGAGTCCTGGTCGGCGCGCAGCTGGCGCGGACTGCTGTCGTGACGTGAGCGCGACGATGCGGCGCCCGTGGCCGGCATGAGCGCGCAGCCGGTCCGGACGAGCCGCCCCGAGCGCCGGGTGTGGCAGCTCGCCGCCCTGATGGCCGTGGGCGCCGCCTGCCTCGCCGTGCCCGTGCTCGTCGCGGACCCGCGGGCCGCCGTGCCCTCGACCGGTTGGGCGGTGCTGGCACCGCTGTTCGCGCTGGCCGAGGTCGTCGTCATCCACCTGCCCGCGCAGCGCAGCTCCCACAGCCACACACTGCGGGAGATCCCGGCCGTCGTCGGGCTCACCTTCCTGGCGCCTCAGCAGTACCTCACCGCGTACGTCGTCGGCGCCGGCCTGGCACTGATGCTGTGGTCACACCAGCGCGGGCTCAAGCTCTCGATGAACGTGTCGATGTTCTCCCTCGAGGCCGCCCTCGGGCTGACCACCTACCACCTCGTGCTCGGCGGGGGTGACCCGATCGCGCCCCCGGCGTGGCTGGCGGCGGTCTGCGCGATGCTGGTCACCGACCTGGTCTCGGCCGCCGCGGTCACCCTCGCGATCAGCCTCACCGAGGGCGCGTTCGACGGCGGGGTGCTGCGCGAGGCGCTGCGCTCGGGGATCCCGGCCGCCATGGTGAACACCTGCGTCGCGCTGCTGTGCGCGACGCTCCTGGTGGCCCGGCCGTCCGCGCTGGCGCTCCTCGGCGTGGCCGTGGTGCTGCTGGTTCTCGGCTACCGGGTGTACATGGGGCTGGCCCGCGGCTACGCCCAGCTGCAGCTGCTCTACCGCTTCGTCGGCACGGCGGGCCGCACCGCCGAGCTGGACGAGGTCGTCCCCACCGTGCTGTCGGAGGCGGCCGAGCTCCTGCACGCGACGCGGGCCCAGATGGTGACGCTGGTGCCCGGCTCGGCCGGTGCCCGCGTCAGCACCTGGGAGGACGGCCTCCTGCGCGAGGACACCATGGACCCAGACCTCGCGAGCAGGGCCTGGTGGGCCCCTGCCCGCTCCGGCGAGGTGGTGCTGCAGACGCACGCCCCCGAGGTCCGCCAGCACCCGCGCACGCTCGAGGTTCGCAACGGCATCGCGGTCCCCCTGCGAGAGGACGACGAGGTGGTCGCCGTGCTCACCGTCTGCGACCGCATGTTCGAGGAGGAGTCCTTCAACCGCGAGGACGTGCGGGTCTTCGAGACGCTCGCCGCGCACACCGCGGTCGCCCTGGACAAGGCCCGGGTGGTGGACCGGCTGCGCCGCCTGGTGACCGAGCGCGAGCACGACGCCCTGCACGACGCGCTGACCGGGCTGCCCAACCGGCGCGCCTTCCACGAGGCGGTCGAGGCGGCGATGGTCCGGCACGAGTCCGGAGCGGTGCTGCTGCTGGGCATCGACGACTTCCGCGACGTCAACGACACGCTCGGGCACAGTGCCGGCGACGGCCTGCTCAGCGTGACCGGGGAGCGGCTGCGCACGCTGTCCCCCGGGACGGTGGCCAGGCTCGGTGGCGACGAGTTCGCGATCCTGCTCCCCGGGGCCGACACGGCCTCCGCGGTGCAGACGGCCCGGGCGCTGCAGCAGGCGGTCACCCGGCCCGTCCCCCTGCTGGGCGTCGAGCTGGCCGCCGCCTCGAGCGTGGGGGTCGCCACCTTCCGCAGCGCGTCCTGCTCCGCCGAGGAGCTGCTCGCCAACGCCGACGTGGCGATGGTGGCGGCGAAGAGGGCGCGGACCGGCGTGGAGGTCTACCGCACCGAGGACGGCATCTCGACGGCCCGGCGCCTGGTGCTGGCCGCCGACCTTCCCGGTGCCCTCGCCCGGGGCGAGCTGGACCTGTTCTTCCAACCCCAGGCACGCTCCGGCAGTGGCGAGGTGGCCGGCTTCGAGGCGCTGCTGCGGTGGTCGCACCCGACGTACGGCTGGGTGCCGCCGCCGGAGGTCGTCGCGGTCGCCCAACGGACCGGCCTGCTGGCGGCGCTCACCGACCGGGTCGTCGGCGGCGCGCTCGCGGCGCGGCAGGAGTGGCGGCGCGCCGGGCACGACCTGACGGTGTCGGTGAACGTGACCCCGGACGACATCGTCGACCCGACGCTGGCCGACCGCGTCCGGGACGCGCTGGCGGACGCCGGCGTCCCGGCCACCTCGCTGGTCCTCGAGATCGTGGAAAGCGACGCCCTCGGGGACCCGGAGAAGGCGCTGGCGGTGATGGAGGCGCTGGCGGGGCTCGGCATCGAGCTCAGCATCGACGACTTCGGCACCGGCTACTCGAGCCTGGCCTACCTCGACCGGCTCCCCGTGGACGAGGTGAAGATCGACCAGTCGTTCGTCTTCCGGCTGGAGAAGGCGGCCGGCGACGCCACCATCGTGCGGGGCCACGGTGGCGCTCGCCCACGAGCTGGGGCTGCGCGTGGTCGCCGAGGGCGTCGAGAGCGAGCTCGCGACCCGGCTGGTCACCGACATGGGCTGCGACCTGATCCAGGGGTTCGGCCTGGCGCGGCCGATGCCGGCGGGCGACGTGGTGGGCTGGCTGGATCGCCGCCGCGCCCACCTGGCCGGCCCGGTGGCCGTCGTGCGCCCGCTGCTGGCGCACGACCGACCCTCGGGGCGGAATGCCGGCTGACGGGGCTGGCTCGGGCTGGCTCGGGCTGGCCCGTGGCTAGCCGCCGCGCCCGGCCCAGGACCAGGCGTACGACGCGTCCTCGGCCGCCAGGCCACCCTCCCCCAGCTCGAGAGGGGCGAAGGTGTCGACCATGACGGCCGTCTCGTCGAACTGCTCGGCGCCCAGCGACGCCTCGATGGCGGCCGGCTGAGGACCATGGGCGAAGCCGCCGGGGTGCAGCGAGATCGAGCCCAGCCCGATCCCGGACCCCTTGCGCGCCTCGTAGTCGCCGGCCACGTAGAACATCACCTCGTCGCTGTCGACGTTCGAGTGGTAGTAGGGCACCGGGATCGCCAGCGGGTGGTAGTCGACCTTGCGAGGCAGGAAATTGCACACCACGAAGCCGCGGCCCTCGAAGACCTGGTGGACCGGCGGCGGCTGGTGGATCTTGCCGGTGATCGGCATGTAGTCCTCGACGTTGAGCGTGTAGGGGTACAGGCAGCCGTCCCAGCCGACCACGTCGAACGGATGGCCGGCGTAGGTCATCCGGGTGCCGACCACGCCCCCGGGGCCGGCGCCACGGTGCTTGACCAGCACCTCCACGTCCTCACCGTCGACGAGCAGCGGCTCCCCGGGCCCGTGCAGGTCGCGCTCGCAGTACGGCGCGTGCTCGAGGAGCTGGCCGAAGCGGGAGAGGTAGCGCCGCGGCGGCGAGACGTGGCTGTTGCCCTCGATGGCGTAGAGCCGGCACGGCTCGGCCGGGACCCAGCGGTGCGTGGTCGCCCGCGGCAGCAGGACGTAGTCACCGGCGCGGAAGGGCACCATCCCGAAGACCGTCTCGACCGTGCCCGCGCCCGACTCGACGAACACGCACTCGTCGCCGGTGGCGTTGCGGTAGTAGGCCGAGGGGCCGGTCCCGGTGACGACGTAGGAGATCCGGACGTCGGAGTTGCCGAGCACCAGGCGCCGGCCCTCGACGGCGTCCGCGCCCCCGTCGGCCGCGGGCAGGGAGTGCAGCCGGAGGTGTCGCGGCTTGAGGGGATGGTTGGGGGTCCGCGTCTGGTCGGGCAGGTCCCAGACCTCGGAGGCGACCAGGGCCGACGGCACCCCCCGGTGGTAGAGCAGCGAGGAGTCGGAGGAGAACCCCTCCTCACCCATCAGCTCCTCGCGGAGGAGGCTGCCCTCGGGGTTGCGCAGCTGGGTGTGTCGCTTGCCCGGGATCTCGCCGACGGCCCGGTAGTACGCCACTGTGCCCTCCTCCAGCGTGCCGTGGGCTGCGCTCCGGGGTCCGGCGCCCACGTCTCGAAGTTAGCAGCGTCATCGTCCTCCACGCAGGCGCGGACTACGCCGACGGCACCGGCGGCGCGCGGTGCAGGCCGTCGCGCAGGTAGACCAGGTGGCCGGACACGTCGTCCACCTCGTGGTAGCGAAGGTCCAGCTCGTGCTGTGTCCGCGCGGTCCACGAGCGCGGTCCCGGGCTGCTGTAGAGGACGAACCACGTGGGCGCACGGCGGCCGGCCAGGACCCGGTCCAGCAGGCGCAGGTGCGGGTCGAGGACGTGCGCGGGCAGGCTCCACAGGTAGGGGTACGGCGAGGGCAGCCCGCTGACGGACGTGACCTGGGCATGGCCGAACCCCGTGACGATGGAGTCGCCCGGGCGGGAGACCGCGCCGATCTCGGCCCCGAGCCGGTCGGCGCCGTCCCCGTGCGGCTGCAGGCCGCCCACCAGGGCGAGCGCGGCGGACACCACGACGAGCCCGGCGACCGCCCGCGTGGTCCGGGGCAGGGACGCGGCGGCGACCGCGAGCGCGACCGCAAGCGCGACCGCAAGCGGGGCGACCGGCTCCAGGAGGTAGTGCAGCCAGGAGTTCCCGCCCATCGCGATCGACACGGCACCGTAGCCGGCCACCACGAGCAGGGCCGCCGTCACCACGCGCGGCGGCGGCCCGGTGGGGTCGCCGGAAGCGGGGCGCCAGGAGGGGCCTCGCCGGGTGACGAGGACCGCCGCCGTGCCGGCCAGCACGACGAGCCCGCTGCCGGCGGCGTTGGCCACCAGGCCCTGGATGCGGCCCAGCGCCCCGGCCGAGGGGTGCGCGGCGATCGCCCGGCTCGCCTCGAGCCGGAACGGGTACATCGCCCACAGCACCTGCGGCACCGAGGTGCCGTGCGCGGCGGTCCAGGCGGCGACCAGGCCGGCGGTCAGCAGGCCGCCGACGACCGTCCCGGCGACCAGCCGCCGCACCGGGCGCGCGAACCGGCGGTGGCCGCCGGCACGCAGCCCCACTGCGAGGGCGAGCACCATCACCAGCCCGTCCACCATGTTCTGCTTCACCAGCGCCGCGGCCACGGCGCTGGCGCCGCACAGGACGGACGCGGTCACGGCGCGGCGGCGCGGCACCACGGCCAGCGCCTCGAGCGCAGCGGCGAGCGACACCGCGATGAAGGGTGCCGCCAGCAGCTCGCCGTCGACCTCGAGCGCCCCGGTCATCGGCGTCACCAGGAGCGCGCCGGCGACGATGGCGGCCACCCGGGCGGCGGGCGGCCCGCCGGCTGACCCGGCGGCACGGGCGACGGCGAGGATGGACACCACCACGGCCAGGCAGCCCAGCAGTCGCAGCGGAACGGTGCCGCCGGCGAGAGCGGCGAGCCGGAACAGGCCGACCAGCAGTGGCGGACGGTCCACCCAGTAGTCGCCGTAGAGCGACGTCCCGGCGCTCCCCCACTGACGGCCGACCGCGAGGTAGCCGGCCTCGTCGGGGCCGAGCGGGCGGGCCACGGCCACGAGCCGCACCCCGACCGCGAGCACGGCGCACGCCAGCACGACCGGGTCGCGCAGGAGGGTGCGACGACGGCCGCCGTCCAGGTCGCCCACGGTCCCCACCGTCGGCCGGGGCACCTGACCGCGACCTGAGTGCACGTGGGAGGCGGCCCTCCTCCCGCAGCCCAGGCGGCCGCCGGGTGGCAGCATGGCGCCATGGCGCGCATCGGAGTGTGTGAGGACGACGCCGACGTCCGTCGGGTGCTGACGGAGGCGCTGCGCCGGGCCGGGCACGAGGTGGTGCTCGCCCGCAACGGTCGGGAGGCGGTCGCGAACCTGTCGACCGACTCGGGGGTGCAGGCGGTGGTGATGGACATCGGCCTTCCCGACGCCGACGGCCGCGACGTCTGCCAGGCCCTGCGGGCCTCCGGCCAGCACGCCCCCGTGCTGTTCCTGACCGCCCTCGACGCCGTGCACGAGCGGATCTCCGGCTTCCGCGCAGGCGGCGACGACTACGTCGGCAAGCCGTTCTCCCTCGGCGAGGTGCTGGTGCGAATCGAGGCGCTGCTGCGCCGTACCCGGCCGGAGCCGCAGGAGGTCAGCGGGCTCATGCTCGACCCCGAGCGGTTCTCGGTGCGCACCCCCACCGGCGAGGAGAAGCTGACGCCCACGGAGTTCCGCCTGCTCGCCGCGCTGGCCGCCCGGCCGGGCGCCGTGGTGCGCCGCCGCGCCGTCGTCGCCGCCGGCTGGCCGGACGGCGCGATCGTCAACGAGAACACCATCGACTCCTACATCCGCCGGCTGCGCGTCAAGCTCGAGGCCGTGGACTCTCCGGTCGCCCTCACGACCGTGCGCGGGGTCGGGTTCGTGCTGCAGTGAGCCTGACGTGGCGACGCGGGCTGCGGGCCCGCATCGTCTGGTCGACGGCGGCGCTCAGCGCGGCGGTGGTCGCGATCATGGCCGCCGCGGTCGCGGTCATCGCCACCCGGCTCACCCACGCCCGCGTGGACGCCTCCCTGCACGACCGGATCGCCGCGGCGCAGGCGTCGTTGAAAATCCGTCCGGACGGCTCGGTGCACATGGCGCAGGAGAACCCCGACGAGGTCACCGACAGCGTGTGGATCTTCGACGACCAGGGCCGCCAGCTGTCCGGACCGGAGGCCGGCAGCCGGGTGCGCGGGACGGTGCGACGCCTGGCGTCGGTCCAGGGCGTGACCCGGCTCGAGCGGCGCGAGCGGGTCTACCTCGCGCAGCCGCTCCATGTCGGCGACTCGCACCGGTCCGTCGGGGTCGCCGTCGCGTCCGAGAGCATCGAGCCCTACGAGTCGACCCGCATCATCCTGGTCGGCGGGCTGGTCGCCCTCGGCGTCGTGGTCAGTGCCGGGTCCGCGGCGGCCACGTGGTGGACCGTCGGACGCACCCTGGCCCCCGTGCGGCGGATGACCGAGCTCGCCGCGGAGTGGAGCGAGCGTGACCTCGACTCCCGGTTCGAGCTGGTGGCCGGCGAGGACGAGCTCTCCGAGCTGGGCGACACCCTGGACGTGCTGCTCGACCGGGTAGCGCAGGCGATCCGCAGCGAGCAGCGGTTGACCTCCGAGCTCGCCCATGAGCTCCGCACGCCGCTGAGCGCCATCCGCGCCGAGGCCGAGCTCGGCCTGATGAGCGACATCGACGCTGACTCGACCGAGCGCTTCGAGCGCATCGTGCGCCAGGTCGACCGGCTCAGCGGCACCATCAGCACGCTGCTGGCGGTCGCCCGGCACGAGACCGGCAGCCACGACCGGGCCGACCTCGCGCGGGTGCTCCGCGAGCTGGTGGGAACGCGGCCGGTGGAGCTCGCCGTCGCACCGGCCGCCGGGGCGGGCGCGATGGAGGTGGGCGCCCCCGACGAGCTCGTCGAGCGGGTCGTGGCCCCGGTGCTCGACAACGCCGTCCGCCATGCCCGCAGCCGGGTCCTGGTGGAGGTCGCCGCTGTGGGCCACGACCTCGTGGTCGACGTGTCCGACGACGGCCTGGGCATCGAGCAGGCCGACGCGGACAGCATCTTCGAGGCGGGGGTCCGCTCCCCGGGCAGCGACGGTGCCGGGCTCGGCCTGCCGCTCGCCCAGCGGGTCGCCGTCAGCATCGGCGGGTCGATCGAGGTCCGCTCCAGCCGGTCACCCACGACGTTCCGCGTGCGCCTACCCCGTCGCTGAGCCCCGGCGACGTCGGCCGGCCAGCCGCAGCACCGCGCTGCCACCGGGCACGCGCCGCAGGACCAGTCGCGCCAGCTCGTCGCGCAGGCCCTGGTACGGCGGGCTCGCGGGCGAGCCCGTGACCAGGTCACGACAGCCGAGGGCGGCGAAGGTGCCGGCGACCGCCGCGTCGGTCAGCCCCACGCGGGTGCGGCGCGGGTCGAGGCCCGCGAGCGCGACCATCGAGAGCAGGTGGAGCGTGTCGACCCAGACACCGAGGGCCAGCACCTCCGGGCTCGGCGCGACACCGGACAGCAGGCCCTGCGCGACCTGGCGGGCGCCCAGCACGCGGGCCACGGCCGTCGTGGTCGGGTCGGCGTGACCGCCCGGCGCCAGTCCCAGCAGCCGCTGCATCCGTCGCGGGGCGACGACGACGGCCACCCCGTAGCCGACGCGCACCACCTCGATGCCCCGCATGCCTCGGGCGCTCAGCGTCGCCACGTCCCCACGGCGCAGAGCGCCACCAGGCACCCGGTCACGATCTCGTTCACGGCCGACTGGGACGAGGCGTGCGGCGCGACCACCCCGGCCAGCACCAGCAGTCCACCCCAGGCGAGGGCCAGCGACGAGGCGATGCGGCTCGGCCCGACGTGTCGAAGGAAGAGCGCGGTCAAGATGATGGCGGCCGCCAGCCCGGTGTCGCGCAGCGCGGTGTTCTGTCCACGGATCGTCATCGTGTAGTGCAGCACGAACTGGTCGACGTAGGTCCAGACGCCCAGCACGAGCAGCACCAGGGAGGCGGCCGGGGCGAGCGGCGGCATGGGCGCACCCGTCGAGCGGGCGAGCGCGACCCGGGACTCCTCGGAGACCACCTCGGCGTGCCTGCTGGCGGCCTCGTCGTGCTCCAGGTCGCCCGGCGCGTGGCCCGGCACCGTGCCGCCGGCCGCGAGGGCCGCCTTCTCGTGGGCCAGCGACCCGCTGGAGTGGACGTCGTACAGGATGCCGGACCGCCAGGCCACCAGCGCGCCGGCGAGCAGGAGGGCGACCCCGAGCCACGCGAGCCAGGCGAGGCCCAGGACCATGCCCAGCCCGATGAGCACCATGCCGACCAGGGCGCCCGCGACGCCCGCCCACACGAAGCGCGAGTGGATCCGATGGTCCTCGTGGCTCTCTGTCACGTCGTGGGTTGTCATGCTCACCAACTCTACGCAACATTTGCGGAAGAACAAACGTTTGGAAGGTCCCAAGACGGGGACCCTACTAGGGATAAACGCCGCGCGGCGGACCGCCGCCCGGCCCTCACAGGCGATGCAAAACTTGCGCGAACGCAACGAGTGGCCCTAGCCTGGCCATGTCGGACCTGGACGTCCCGGAAGCCGACACGGCTGCCGGGCTGAGGGCCCGACCGGGCCGCTGAAGAAGTCGGTGGCCTCCCGATCGCGCGATGGGAGGCTCATGACAATTCACATGGATCACAGGAACCCCGCACCGCAGGATCTCGACGACCCGGGGCGCGAGCAGGCGACCCGCCGGCTGTTCGACGTGGCCAGGGCCGGCGCGGACACGGCGGAGGCCGGGGCCGCGCGGGACCAGATCGTGCGGCTGCACATGGAGGTCGCGCGCAGCCTGGCCCGCAGGTACCGCAACCGGGGCATCGCCGACGAGGACCTCGAGCAGGTCGCCTACCTGACGCTCGTCAAGGTGGTGCGGACGTTCGACCTCGACAAGGGCCAGAGCTTCATGGCCTTCGCGGTCCCCAGCATCCGCGGCGCCCTCAAGAAGCACTTCCGCGACCGCGGGTGGGTGGTCCGTCCCCCGCGCCGGATCCAGGAGATGCAGTACGCCATCCGCCGGGCCACCGAGGAGCTGCAGCAGACGCTGGGCCGCTCCCCGCGGCCGAGCGAGGTCGCCGTCCACCTCTCCTGCACCGTCGACGACGTCGTCGAGGCCCTCGCCGCCGACAGCTGCTTCAGCCCCGCGTCGCTGGACCGCCCGACGACGCCGGGCGGCGAGGGGTCCGCGGTCACCCTCGGCGACTGCATCGGCTTCTCGGAGAGCGCGCTGGAGGCGGCCGAGGCGCGCGCCGTGCTCGGCCCGGCGGTGCGCCGGCTCTGCCGGCGCGACCGGCGGATCGTCGAGCTCCGCTTCTTCGAGCAGCGCAGCCAGCAGGAGATCGCCGAGGACATCGGCGTGACGCAGATGCAGGTGTCCCGCCTCCTGGCCCGGATCCTGCGTGACCTCCGCGAGGCGCTCACCACGCCGGAGGAGCCCGAGCACCTGCAGGGCCCGCACCGACCACCCCGTCAGCGGACCTCGCCTCCGCGCTCGGCGGAGCGCGGCCGGCAGCCGGTGGCCGGTGTGCGGTGACCGGTGTGCGGTGTGCGGTGACCGGTGCGGTCGCCGCGCTGCGGCACCGCTGAGGCACCGGTCTGCGGGGGACCTCCTGCGGCCGAGCCACCCACAGCACGCGCGCCGGGGCCCGCAGGGAGTGCCCTGCGGGCCCCGGCGCGCTTCACGGGCGTCCGAGCGCGGACGACCGGCTCCTCCCGGCCCCGTGGAGCGGCCGGGAGAGCGAGTCGGCTCAGCTGGGCTTCGCCTGCTCCTTGACCGTCTCGGCGGAGGACTGTCCCTCCTGCTTGACGTTCTGGGCGCCCTCCTGGGCCGTGGCCTTCACCTGCTGGGCGGCCTCCACCGCGGAGTCCTTGAGGTCCTGGCCCATGTCCTGCCCGACCGACTTCACCTCGTCGATCACCGGCTGGCCATGCTCCTTGGCCGCGTCGACCGCGCGACCGGCGAGGTCGGCCTCCTTCTCGCTGGCGGGGATCAGCGCGGAGAGCAGCATGCCCGCACCGAAGGCCACCAGCCCGGCGGCGAGCGGGTTGCCCTGCGCCTTGGACCCGATCGCGTCGACCGCGCCAGTGGCGGCGCTGGAGGCGGCGCCTGACGCCGACGACACCGACGACGTGGTGCTGGTCCCTGCGGAGGAAACGCTGTCCCTCGCGCTGGACGCCGAACCCATGAGACTGTCGCGCAGGGACCCCAGACGACCCCTGGCCGCCTGCTTGCGCCGCTCCATCACCCGCGACGGGCTGATCTTGTCGGTCAGCTCGTCGATGTCCCGCGACAGGTTGTCGCGCGTCGACTCGATGTCCGCGGGCGTGGTGCTCAGCTCTTCTGTGTCTTGGCCCATTGGGCGTCCTCCTTCAAGGTCTGCTGCGTGACAGGCAGCTGGGGGTTGGCTTCCTTGATCTCCTTGCGGCCCACGAGCGCGAGGACCGCGGCGACGATGGCCCACAGGACGCCGACGATCAGCGCCGCCAGCTCCAGGGGCATCCAGTTGTCGAGCAGGTAGGTCAGGGCGAAGGAGAGGAAGAACAGCGTGAACCAGCCGGCCAGGCCGGCACCGCCGAACATCCCCGCACCCTTCCCGACCTTCGCGACCTCCTGCTTCAGCTCGGACTTCGCCAGGTCCATCTCCTGCTTGATCAGCGTGCTCATGTCCTTGCTGATGTCACCGACGATCTGCCCTATCGAGCGCGTCTCCCCGGCGTCGGCCGGCAGCTCGGGACGGGAGGCGTCTGCCGTGCTGCTCATGCGCGACCGCCCGCGTCCGTGCCCCCCGGGTAGACCGGGGCCTGCCCCGGCCGGCCCGTCCCCGCGAGCGGGTCGCCGGCCGCGGTGCCGAGGTCGTCGCCGCCGGACCCGAGGACGGGGCCGCTCGACGGCGCGCCGGCGCCGGTGGTCAGCGGGTCCGCGGGCGATGTCACGTCCGCCGGACGGGGTCGCGTCACCGGCCCCGTCGGGGCATACGTCTCGGCCGACAGGTCGCCGGCCGGGCGGCCGGGCGGAAGGTTGGTGAGACCGGCGTGCCCGCCCGAGAGGCTGCGGGTGCCGCTGTCGTCGTGCGACGCCTTCGCGCCGCGGGTCAACCGCCCCGCCACCACACCCGCCGCGAGCGCGCCGAGCAGGAAGGTGCCGGGCCTGCGTCGGGCGAAGCTGCGCACGTCGTCGAGCAGGGCGCGCGGCTCGCGTCCGTCGAGCCGCGAGGACAGGGCATGGGCCCGGTCGGCGGCCTGGCGGGCGACGTCGGCGGCGAGCCCCCCCTCACCCTGGGACGCCATCTTCTCGAGGTCGTCGCCGAAGCTGCGAAGGGTGCCGACCAGCCGGTCGCGCTGCGTACGCGACTGCTCGTCGAGCGCGGACGTGGCCTGGTCCACCAGGTCCTGCACCTGCGACGTCGCCTCCGACGCGACGCGGCGCGCCTCGTCCTGGGCCACGCCGGCAACGTGCTTGGTCTCGTCGGCCGCGGTGCCCGCTGCCTGCTGGGCCTGCTCCTTGGCACCGCTCCCTGGCTGTGTCGGGCTCTGCGGAGTCGATGTCGTCGACTCGTTGGCGCCTGTGGTCGCCATCACGCCTCCTTGTTGGTAAGTCTTGGAGGTTGAGGTGGAAAGGTGCCCAGCGCGGTGTTCCTCAATCCCGCGACATCGGGTGTCGGTTCAGACGGCCTGGACCGATGGCCGTGCCGCTGCGGAGTGCCCCGGCGAGCCCGGAAGGCGGGGACAGCCGGTCAGGCCGGTGAAGTCGGCGCCGGTCCGCAGCATCTGCGTGATGGCAGCGGCCGGGACGGGCCGGGAGAACAGGTACCCCTGTCCGAGGTCGCATCCCAGGGCACGGACCAGCTCGAGCTGGGCCGGGGTCTCGATGCCCTCGGCGATCGACTGCAGGTCCAGGGACTCGGCCATGTGCAGCACGGACCGTACGATCTTCTGCGTGTGCCCGCTCTCGGCGGCGTTGGCGACGAAGCTGCGGTCGATCTTCACCACGTCGGCGGCGAAGCGGTGCAGGTAGCGCAGGGAGGAGTAGCCGGTGCCGTAGTCGTCGACCGCCACGGAGACGCCACCGTCGCGGAGCTCGGCGACCACCGAGACGGCCGTCTCGAAGTCCACGGCCAGGGCCTGCTCGGTCAGCTCCAGCACGACCTGGTCCGGCTGCACGCCGTACCCGTGGACCAGTCCCAGCAACCGGTCGGCGAAGGCCGGCTCGTCCAGCTGCCTGATCGAGGCGTTGACGCCGACGGCCAGCCGGTGGCCGGGAACCTCGCGGGTCCACTCCGCGAGCTGCTCGCAGGCCTGGCGCAGGACGTACCACCCGAGCGTCTGGATGGACCCGCACTGCTCGGCCATCGGGATGAACGCCTCGGGCGACACCTGGCCGAGCTCGGGGTGGCTCCACCGCAACAGCGCCTCGACGCCCCGCATCTGGCCGGTCGTGAGGTCGACCACCGGCTGGTAGACGACGGAGAACTGGTCGAGGTCCGGCTCCGCGACCTGCTCGCGCAGCTGCACCTGCTGAGCGGCCTTGGCGCGTTCGCGGCCCTGGATGAGCACCGCGGTGCCCTTGCCCTTGCCCTTCGCCTCGTAGAGCGCGATGTCCGCGTGGGAGAGCAGGGCCTGCGCGCTCTCCTCCCGGCCGGGGACCGCGTCTCCCGTGCAGTCGCCGGCCAGCACGATCCCGACACTGGCGCCCACGGGGAAGCGCCGGCCGCCGACCAGCACCGGCCGCGAGAGCTCCTCCCGGACCCGCTCGGCGACCGACCATGCGCGCTTCGCGGACCCGTGCACCAGCAGGCAGAACTCGTCGCCTCCCAGCCTGGCCACGGTGTCGGCGGGGTCACCGGCGCCCACCACACTGCGCAGTCGCCGGCCGACCACCTCGAGGACGGCGTCGCCCGCGGAGTGCCCGTGCCTGTCGTTGATGAGCTTGAAGTCGTCGAGGTCGAGCAGGAGCAGGGCGAACGACGCCGGGGACGGACCCTGCAGTGCCGCGTCGACCCGCTCCATGAGCAGGGCCCGGTTGGGCAGGCCGGTCAGTGCGTCGTGGTGCGCCTGGTGCGAGAGGCGGTCCAGGAGCTGGCGGCGCTCGCTGACGTCGTGCAGGGTCACCACGGCGCCCTCGAGCGCGCCCTCGCTGATCTGCCCCACGGCGGTCACCTCGAACCACACCCACCTGCCGTCGCGGTGCCGGACCCGGCACTCCACACGGTCCCGCCGGCGCTCGCCCACGACGACCGGGCGGATCGAGGCGAGCGCGGGCGCCCGGTCGTCGGGGTGCACCAGCGTCACCAGACCGTCCACGGTGTCGAGCCGGGGCCACGCTCCGAGGGCCGCCGTGACCGACGAGCTGCAGTAGCGGACCCGACCCCCGGGGTCCAGGACGAGCACGACATCGGTGAGGTTCTGGACGAGGTCGCGCCACCACTGCTCCCGGTGCCGCAGCTGTGCGGTACGGCGCGCGACGGCGTGCGCGAGGTGGCTCTCGACGCTGACGTGGTCGGCCACCGCGACGACCTGACGGACCGCGACGCAGACCAGCAGCGGGACCGCGAGCCACAGCAGCGGCGTGGGGTGGTGGGTGACGAGGCTGCTCACCACGGCGGCGGCCGCGAGCAGGACGGCGACGTAGGGCACCAGCTGCTGACCCACCGTGGGCGTCCCCGGGGCGCGGCCGTCCGCCGAGGCGCGCGGCGCCGGCTCGGGAGCGCGGGCCGCGAGCGTGACGAGCAGGAACGCGGCGACGTAGCCGATGTCCAGGAGCCCTCCGGGGCGGAACTCCCCGCGCAGGGCCGACGCCGCGTAGCCGCTGTCGGTGGCCGCCAGCGTGACCAGGCCGGCGGCCAGCGGCGCCCACATCGGCCGCCGGATGTGCGGCAGGACCATGGCGCGGCTCAGCACCAACGAGGCGAGCACGACGTCGAGCACGGGATAGGCAAGGGCGTCGATCCGGGCGAGCGTCCACGGCGTCCCGTCCAGCACCGGAGCGAGGACCCAGACGGCGCTGCAGAGCAGCAGCGAGCCCGCCGTCACCAGCGAGTCCAGGGCGAGCCGCCAGCGACGCCATGGCCGTCGCGAGCCCCGGGGGAAGCGCAGGATCCCGACGCCCACGGGGACGGCGTAGCCGAGGAAGAAGATGTCCGCGTACGACGGGTGGGCCGCCGGCTGCCCGAGAAGCGCGTACCCGGTCCACACGACGCCGCCCATCGACCACACGACGCAGCCGGCCGCGATCCAGGCCCAGCCGTCGTGCCGCCCCTTGCGCGCACGGTGCGCGGACCGGCTGGCCCCAGCCGCCACGAGCGGCACCACGACGTAGAGGCAGACACCGACGAGCCCGCGCGTCTGCGGGGTGCCGAGGTCGCTGAGCAGCCAGGCGAGGAAGGCCGCGGTCGCCAGGACGGCGACGCCGACCTCCACGCCGTACCGGCGCGTGCGTGGCAGCACCGCACCGCCCCCCTCGGCTCGAGCTCGGATGTCACGTCCGGCGAGACCGCCTCGGACGACGTGGGACGGGGACCGGATGCCGTCGCCTCCAGCAGCCGGTCCCCGTACCTGCTGCATCGGCCGGCACGACAGCCACCTGAGGGGTTGCCGGCCCGCCACCCGCCCGCCACTGGCCCGCCACCGGCCCGCTACTGGGGTATACCGACCTCATGACCTCCACGCACCCGGACCATCTCGAGGTCGAGGACACCTACGAGGTGCCGGACTCCGCGCAGGTGCCCGCGTGGACCGGCGTCGAGGCGGTCGCGGCGGTGCACGGCCCCACCGAGCACCACCTGGAGGCGACCTACTTCGACACCCACGACCTGGCCCTGGTCCGTGCCGGCGTCACGTTGCGCCGGCGCGCCGGCGGTGACGACGCCGGCTGGCACCTCAAGCTGCCGACCCGACGCGGCCGGCACGAGGCCCACGAGCCGCTCGGAAGGGCGGTCGGAGCCGTGCCGAAGCCGTACCGGACCGCCGTGCGGCTGCTCACCCGCGGCCAGGCCCTGACCCCGGTCGCCACCGTGCGGACGAGCCGCCGCGACTACGAGCTCGTGGCCGAGGACGGCTCGGTGCTCGCGCGGCTCTCCGACGACCGCGTCCGTGCGGAGCTGCCCGCCGACGAGCGGTTCGAGGCGGAGACGCGGACCTGGCGGGAGTGGGAGCTCGAGGTCGTCACCGGGGACACCGAGCTCCTCCGGCGGGCGGCCGTCGTGCTCGCGGACGCGGGCGCGCACCCGGCTGCGTGGCAGTCCAAGCTGGCGCGGGCGCTCGGCGACCGGTACCACGCCGGCGCCGTCCCGCAGCGCCCGCGCCCGCGGCCCAAGGGGCCCGCCCGCGACGTGCTCGGGCCGCGGTTGGCCGCCCTCGTGGAGGACCTGCGTCGCTGCGACCCGCTGGTGCGGCGCGGAGCACCGGACGCGGTGCACCGGATGCGCGTCGCCGTACGGCGCCTGCGCAGCGCGCTCGCCACGTTCCGCCCCCTGCTCGACCGCGAGGTGAGCGAGCCTCTGCGGGAGGAGCTGAGGTGGCTGGGGCGGCGTCTCGGCGAGGCCCGGGACGCCGAGGTCCTGCGCGACCGGCTCGGGACAGGGCTGGCACGGGTGGCGCCCGCGCCGACGGGACCGGTGCGCCAGATCGTCGAGGACCGGCTGGGTGCCCGCGCCGACGCGGCGCTCACGAGGGCGCAGGACGGCCTGCTGGAGGACCGGTACTTCGCACTGATGGACGCCCTCCAGTCCTTGGCCATGGCGCCGCCCTGGTCCGGGAAGGCGGAGGCGCGGGTCCGCAAGGTGCTGCGCCGACGGGTCCGACACGACTGGAAGCGGCTGGTCGACCGTGTCGCCCGCCTGCAGGCACCCGACGAGCCTCGAGCGGGTGTCCAGCAGCGGGACCGCGCGTTGCACGAGGTCCGCAAGGCGGCCAAGCGGGTGCGCTACGCCGCGGAGCCGCTCGTCGAGGTCTACGGCAAGCCGGCCGAGCAGTTCGTGACCGGCCTCAGGCGGGTGCAGTCGGTGCTCGGCGAGCACCACGACATCCAGGTCGTCCGGGCGGAGCTGCTGGGCCTGGACGAGCTCGCGGCCGCCGCGGGCAGCACCTTCGCACTCGGCGCGCTCTACGCCCGCGAGGGACATCGCGCGGACCGGCTCGAGCAGCGCTTCGCGCGCCGCTGGCACCGCGCCTCGCGCGGACGCCGACGCTCCTGGCTGGTCTAGCTATCCCTGGTCGCCGGGATCGGTCTGGCCCTTGCCTCAGGCAGGACGGCGCAACGGCACTTCGGTGTCCCGGTAGCTCGCGCACCGGTTCCGGCCGCGGGCCTTGGCGTCGTACATGGCGGCGTCGGCTCGTCGTACCAGCTCGTCGGCGTCGAAGGTGTCGGTGGGGTGCCGGAAGGCGACGCCGACGCTGGCCGTGACCGTCAGCGGGACGTCCCCGAACAGCACCGTGCCCGAGACGGCCGAGGACACCCGCTGCGCCAGCTGCCATCCGGCCTCCTCGTCGAGGGGCCCCTCGGCGAGCACCAGGAACTCGTCGCCGCCCCACCGGACGACGGTGTCCTCGGGGCGTACGGCGTCTCGGACCCGCTCCGCCACGGCCCGCAGGACCCGGTCGCCCGCCTCGTGCGAGTGCCGGTCGTTGATGGCCTTGAAGAAGTCGAGGTCGATGAAGACCACGGTGAGCGAGGACGTGGCCGCCGCGACGGCTCGCTGCGCCCGCTCCCAGAGCATGGACCTGTTGCCCACGCCGGTGAGCCAGTCGCGGGTGGCCAGCTCCCGGAACCGTTGCTCGGACGCCTCGGCCCGCGCCCGCAGGGTGGCGTGCTCCAGAGCGAGGGCGGTGGAGATCGCGAAGGCCTCCAGGGCCGAGCAGGTGACCGCCGTGGGGCGCCTCCCGTCGTGGGGAAGGTCCACGGACAAGATGCCGAGCGTGCGGCCGTCGGTGGCGGTCAGCGGCGCGAAGAGGGCGTCCTCGGGGTGCCAGGCGTCCTCTCCGTCACCCGTCTCGACGTCGGGCACCCAGCTGAGGGCATCGACGTAGGCGGAGTCGTTGCAGTGGTCGATGAACCGCAGCCGGCCCCACGGCTCGCTCGCCGCCAGCAGGGTGGCCCAGGTCTCGGCGCTGTCCACCGAGCCGAGCAGCGTCGCTCGTGCCGACGCGTCGCCCGCGACCGACACCACGGCCATCGACCCGTCGGCCTGGGCGATGTTGACCACGGCCACCCCGAAGCCGAGAGCGGACACGATGGTCTCGGCGAGCAGGTCCAGCATGCTCACCAGGTCGTCGGGGACCGTCGAGGCAGGCGGTCGGCCCTCCCCGCTCACGGGGGAGTCACCCGCTCACCACGTCGGCCGAGGCGTGTCCCATGCAAGCAATTCTCCCGCAGGGAGGCGTCACTTGTAGGCAATTGTCCACTTTGACCGGAAGGGGAGGCCGTCGGGCGACCGCCGCGTCCGGTTCGCGTCGTGCCGGACCCGCGTGGGTTCCGGCGGTCGCCGCTGGTCACGATCCGCACCTTCCAGGGCCCGTCCGGGGTGCATTTCGTGACCAGGGAGCCGATCGCCTGGGTGGCCGGTGGTGGTGCGCTAGCCGAGGCCCCGACGCCATGGTCACCATCCGCGCGCAGGTGAGCATGGTTTCGAGGCCCTCGCCCTGGGGGCACGGGCACCTCGACCAGCGACGTCACCACGTTGGTCGAGGTGCCGAGGCGCTAGCCGAGGCCTCGAGACCACGGCCACCATCCGCGCGCAGGTGACCATGGCTTCGAGGCCCTCGCCCCGGGGGCTCGGGCACCTCAACCAGCGGCGGGGTCGGGCACCTCGACCAGCGGCGGGGTCGGGCACGGTTCCGTCCCGGGGCCGGGCGCGGCTACGAGGGTGCCGTGACCAGAAAGCTCGGCTTCGCCGCGTGCGCGCGCCCGACGGTCTCCCACCCGCGCGCACCGAGGGTGACCACCGCGACGGGGAAGACCCCGAGGTTCTCCTTCTCGACGTGCTCTGCCAGCTCGTCGAGCAGCCGACGGACCGCCGCGGCGAAGTCCGGGGTCGAGTCGTCGAGGCGGGCGAGCTGCCGGTCGAAGTCGACGTGCTCGGCCTCGAGCTCGCGGACGGCGTCGGCGAAGTCGCCCTGCTCCTCGAGGGCGGCGAAGATGCCGGCCTCCTCGCGGGAGACGTGCCGGGCGAGCATCCGGCCGGCCCTCTCGAGCAGCCGTCGTACCTCGCCGCGGTCCTGCGCCGCCAGGCTCCGGCGGACCTCGTCTGCGATCTCGAGCAGGGCGAAGTGCTCGTCCATCAGCTCGGCGACGGGCTCCACGCCCCGGCATCCACAGTGTTCGCACATACCGACAAGGTATCCGCGAACGACGCCTGCACAGCAGGGCCGAACGGCCCGCCGACGGGCCCGGAGGTCCCGACCTGTTCCGGGCGGAGACGGTGCCCGGCTCAGCTGCCGATCCGCTCCCAGCCGCGGCGGGGCCGGTGGCTGCCCAGCTCCGCGTCGTCGCGGCTCCGGTAGACGATGTAGGGCCGGGTGAGGTAGCCCAGCGGCGCGCTGAACACATGCACGAGACGCGTGAACGGCCACAGGGCGAACAGGAACATCGCGAGCACCCCGTGGACCTGGAAGCTCAGCGGCGCCTCCTCCATCAGCTGGGGGTAGAGGGCACCGCGCCAGATGCCGCGGAACCACACCGAGACGCCCTCCCGGTAGTTGTAGTCGGCGACGACCTGGCCCGCGGTGTTCACCAGGCCCAGCACGATCACGGAGGCGAGCACCGCGTACATGAACTTGTCCATCCTGGTCGTGGCGCTGAACACCGGCCCCACGGTGCGCCGCCGGTAGATCAGGATCACCATCCCGACGATGGTGGAGAAGCCCGCCACCGCCCCGATGCTGATCGCGAGCACGTGGTACCAGTGCTCCGACAGCCCGACCGCGGACGTCCAGGACTCCGGAACCCCGAGGCCCATCACGTGCCCCAGGAAGACGAACAGGATGCCGAAGTGGAACATCGGGCTGCCGATCCGCAGCAGCCGGTTCTCGTAGAGCTGGGACGAGCGGGTCGTCCAGCCGAACTTGTCGTAGCGGTAGCGCCACACGTGCCCGACGACGAAGACCGTCACGCAGATGTAGGGGAAGACCACGAAGAAGAACTCGCTCATGGACGCGCTCCAGGGAAGGACGGCATCGGCAGCAGGTCGGGACCCGCGGGGACTCCGGCTGCGCCGGGCTCGGGGAGGGCGTAGGGCGAGAGGCCGACCTCCTCCTCCGGCGGTCCCTCCGCAGCGAGCCGTCGTACGGCGTCCCGCTCGTCGCCGCGCAGCGGGGGCAGCGTGGAGGTGACCGCGTCCAGGAGCGCGGCCCACGGCGACGAGGCGTCGTGCAGGGACAGCCGGAGCAGCTCCAGGCCGGCCCGGTGGTCGAGCATCAGCTGGCGGCCGAGCCGCTGGTCGACGGTCGCGGCGTACTCGAGGACGACGCACAGGTGGTCGGGCAGCTCCCCGCCACGTTCGGAGCTGTCGTCGAGCACGCAGCCGGAGCGGAGGTAGGTCTGCTTGAAGCGCAGCAGGGCCATGCCGCGCTTGCGGGTGTCGCCGTAGGCGAAGTAGGTGAGGAACAGGTTGCACCGCCGCCGGCTGTCGAAGGTCTCGACGTACCGCGCCTGGACCTCGTGGAGCTCCGCGACAGCGAGATGGTCGACGAAGGCGCGGATCGGCCCCCCGGTGCCTTCGGGCAGCTCGTGGGAGGCGGCCCGCAGCAGCGGGAGCCGCTCCAGCAGCGTCTCGTCCGGGTAGTCCAGCAGCAGGGACACCGACTGCCACGCGACCGCGAGCTGCTCGGGGGGCAGCGTCGGCTTGGGGGCCCTGCGCGTCATCGCAGGTCCGCCCCGCCGGTGAGCCCGCCGGTGCCACCGCTGCCGGTCGCACCGTCGTCCGAGGTGTCGGGGGTGGACCCCGGCGCCACCGGCCCCGGCCCCTGCGACTTCGGCGGGAACAGGCCGCTCGGCGCGCCCTTGCCGTCCCAGTTGAGCAGGTTGACCCGCGACGCCTTTCCGGCCGGCCCCGCCAGGGTGTCCGCAGACTGCCGGTTCTGCAGCATCTGGAAGTTCTCGACCGCGATCGGCGTCGGGCTGCCGGAGCCCTCGCCGAAGGGCCCGGAGCCACCCATGCCGGGCCCGCCGTCGTAGTCGAGCGAGCACTCGGTGGCCAGCTCCTCCAGGGAGTGCGCCTGCTCCGCGTGCGCCGGCGGTATGACGTAGCGCTCGTCGTACTTGGCCAGGGCCAGGAGGCGGTACATGTCGTACATCTCCTCCTCGCTCATCCCGACACCCTGCGGGATGGCCGCGTTCGGCTCCCGGCCCATGTTGACGTCGCGCATGTAGGAGCGCATGGCCGCGAGCTTCTTCAGCGTCCGGTCGACGGGCGCGACGTCGCCGGCGGTGAACAGCTCGGCGAGGTACTCCACCGGGATCCGCAGGGCGTCGATGGCGGCGAAGAGGTTGCCGGTGTCCTCCGCGTCCTCACCGGTGTCCTTGACCACGTCGACCACCGGCGAGAGCGGCGGGATGTACCAGACCATCGGCATCGTGCGGTACTCCGGGTGCAGCGGGAGCGCCACCTTGTACCTGTTGATCAGCGCGTGGATCGGCGAGCGCTGCGCGGCGTCCAGCCAGTCTCGGGGGATCCCGGCCCGCTCCGCCTCCCGCACCACCGCCGGGTCGAACGGGTCGAGGAAGACCGACCGCTGCGCCTCGTAGAGGTCCTGGTCCTCCGCGACCGACGCGGCCTCCAGGACCCGGTCGGCGTCGTACAGCATCAGCCCGATGTAGCGCAGCCGGCCGACGCAGGTCTCCGAGCACACGGTGGGGATGCCCACCTCGATGCGCGGGAAGCAGAACGTGCACTTCTCGGCCTTGCCGGTGCGGTGGTTGAAGTAGACCTTCTTGTAGGGACAGCCCGACACGCACATCCGCCAACCGCGGCAACGGTCCTGGTCGACGAGCACGATGCCGTCCTCGGAGCGCTTGTAGATCGCGCCGCTCGGACACGACGCCGCGCACGACGGGTTCAGACAGTGCTCGCAGATGCGCGGGAGGTAGAACATGAACGTCTGCTCGAACTCGAACTTCACCTTGTCCGCGATCTTCTTCAGCATGGGGTCGCGGTGTGCGGTGGCCGTGGACCCGCCCAGGTCGTCGTCCCAGTTGGCCGACCACTCGACCTTCATGTTCTCCCCGGAGATCAGCGACCGCGGCCGCGCCACGGGCGTGTGCTCCTGGGCCGGTGCGTCCGTCAGCGTGGAGTAGTCGTAGGTCCACGGCTCGTAGTACTCGTTGATCGAGGGCAGCTTCGGGTTGGAGAAGATGGTCGCGAGCTTCTTGAACCGGTTGCCGCCCTTGAGCCGCAGACGTCCCCGCCTGGTGACCTCCCAGCCGCCCCGCCACTTCTCCTGGTCCTCGTAGGTCCTCGGGTAGCCGAGACCGGGACGCGTCTCCACGTTGTTGAACCAGACGTACTCCGTGCCCGACCGGTTCGTCCACGCCTGCTTGCAGGTCACCGAGCAGGTGTGGCAGCCGATGCACTTGTCGAGGTTCATGACCATCGCCATCTGTGCCATGACCCTCATCAGTACTGCACCTCCTGCGAGCGCTTGCGGATGACGGTGACCTCGTCACGCTGGTTGCCGGTGGGCCCGAGGTAGTTGAACGCGTAGGACAGCTGGGCGTAGCCGCCGATGAGGTGGCTCGGCTTGACCAGCAGGCGGGTCAGCGAGTTGTGGATGCCGCCCCGCTTGCCGGACGTCTCGGCCAAGGGCACGTCGATCAGCCGGTCCTGGGCGTGGTACATGTACACCGTCCCCTCGGGCATCCGGTGGGAGACGATGGCGCGGGCCACGACCACGCCGTTGCGGTTGACCGCCTCGATCCAGTCGTTGTCCCGGATCCCGACCTTGGCGGCGTCCTTCTCGCTCATCCAGATGTTCTGCCCGCCGCGGGACAGCGAGAGCATGAACAGGTTGTCCTGGTACTCGGAGTGGATCGACCACTTGTTGTGCGGCGTCAGGTAGCGCACGGTGAGGCCTGCGACGTCCCTGGAGCCGTCTTTGCCACTGCCGGAGCCGTCGGAGACGTTGCCCAGCTCCGGCTCCTCGAAGAGCGCGGCCATGTTGAGCGGGGGCCGGTAGACCGGCAGCTGCTCCCCCAGCTCGGCCATCCAGTCGTGGTCGAGGTAGAAGTGCATGCGGCCGGTCAGCGTGTGCCAGGGTTTGAGCCGCTCGACGTTGACGGTGAACGGCGAGTACCTGCGCCCGCCGGTCTCGGACCCCGACCACTCGGGCGAGGTGATGACCGGCACAGGCGCGGCCTGGGTGTCGGCGAAGGTGACCTGCTTGCCCTCGTGCTCCTCGGCGAGGTCGGCCAGCCTGGTCCCCGTGCGCCGCTCCAGGGTCCTGAACCCCTGCGTGGCCAGGGCCCCGTTGGTGGTGCCGGACAGCGCCAGGATCGTCTCGCACACGTGCACGTCCCGCTCCAGCGACGGACGGCCGTCACCGGCCCCGCCGCGCACCGCGCCGTTCTTGTGGCGCAGGTAGTCGACCTGCTTGCCCAGCTCGAACGTGACGCCCTTCGTGGTCGCGCCCAGGGTGTCCACCAGGGGGCCGAGGGCGCTCATCATCTCGCCCACCGCCGGGTAGTCCCGCTCCACCTCGACCAGCTTCGGCATCGTCACGCCGGGCACCGGCTCGCACTGTGCCGTCCCTCCTGGCGGGGCCTTCCAGTCCCGGACCACCCCGTGGGGGTTGGCCATGGCGTCCGGTGTGTCGTGGGTCAGCGGCACCGCGACCACGTCCTTGCGAACGCCCAGATGGGTGGCGGCGAGCTCGGAGAACCTCGTGGCGATGGTCTGCCAGGCGTCCCAGTCGGTGCGCGTCTGCCACGGCGGTGCGATCGCCGGGTTGAACGAGTGCACGAACGGGTGCATGTCGGTGGTGCTCAGGTCGTGCTTCTCGTACCACGTCGCGGCGGGGAGGACCACGTCGGAGAACAGCGTCGTGCTGGTCTGCCGGAAGTCGATGGTCATCAGCAGGTCGAGCTTGCCCTCGGGCGCGGTGTCCCGCCAGACCACGTCGCGGGGGCGGCTGCCCTCCGGCGCCTCGGTGGCGCGCAGCGACGAGTCCGTGCCCAGCAGGTGCTTGAGGAAGTACTCGTTGCCCTTGCCCGAGGAGCCCAGCAGGTTCGCCCGCCACACCGACAGCACCCGCGGGAAGTTCTCCGGCGCGTCCGGGTCCTCCCCGGCGAACCCGAGCTGCCCCGACCTCAGCTGCTCGACCACATGCTCGGCGACCGGCCGGCCCGCCGCCTGCGCCTCGTCGCACAGGTCCAGCGGGCTCCGGTCGAAGGTCGGGTACGACGGCATCCACCCCAGGCGGGCGCTCTGCGCGATCACGTCCGCCGTCGACCTGCCGCTGAAGCGGCCCGACGTCGCCTGGCTGTGGGCGGACAGCTGGTCGGCGCCGAAGTGGTCGTAGCGGTACTGGTCGGTGTGGAGGTACCAGTACGCCGTCTGGATCATGTTGCGCGGCGGCCGGGTCCAGTCCAGGGCGTTGGCCACCTGGGTGTACCCGGTCAGCGGGCGCACCTTCTCCTGCCCCACGTAGTGCGCCCAGCCACCGCCGTTGACCCCCTGGCAGCCGGTGAGGTTCGTCAGCGTCAGGAAGGCACGGTAGATCGTGTCGGAGTGGAACCAGTGGTTGGTCCCCGCGCCCATGATGATCATCGAGCGGCCACGGGACTCCTCGGCGTTGCGGGCGAACTCCCGTCCCACCCTGGCCGCGGCCGACGCCGGCACGCCGGTGATCGCCTCCTGCCAGGCCGGGGTGTACGGCGTCGAGGCGTCGTCGTAGCCGTGGTTGTCGCCGGAGGGCCACTCCCCCGGCAACCGCTCGCCGTTCATGTCGCGCGCCACGCCGTACTGGGCCAGGAGGAGGTCGAAGACCGTGGTGACCAGGCGGCCGCCCACCCGGCGCACCGGCACCCCGCGCGAGATCGAGGAGGCCGAGCCGTCCGGAGCGTCGAAGCGCGGCAGCCGGACCTGCACGGGGCGGGCGGCGGTGTCGAGCAGGGACAGCTTGGGGTCGACGTTCCTGAGGTCGAGGTTCCAGCGGCCCACGCCGCTCTCGCCGAACCGGTGGCCCAGCGACCCGTTGGGCACCACCGGCTCGTCGGAGCGCGCGTCGAGCAGCACCGGCTTGAACGCGGCGTTCTCCTCCAGCTCGAAGGCCGCGACGTCCTCCGCGGTCAGGAACTTCCCCGGCGCGTAGGCCCGCTCTCCGGTGGTCGAGCCTGCCGAGATCTCGTCGAGGCACACGAGGTAGGGCAGGTCGGTGTACCTCTTGACGTAGTCGGTGAAGTACGGCGTCTGCCGGTCGACGAAGAACTCCTTGAGGACCACGTGACCCATCGCCATCGCCAGCGCCGCGTCGGTGCCCGGCCGCGCGGGCAGCCACTCGTCGGCGAACTTGACGCTGTCGGCGTAGTCGGGAGAGACGGCGACCACCTTCTGGCCGCGGTAGCGGGCCTCGGTCATCCAGTGCGCGTCCGGAGTGCGGGTGACGGGCAGGTTCGACCCCCACATGATGAGGTAGCCGGCGTTCCACCAGTCACCGGACTCCGGCACGTCGGTCTGGTCGCCGAAGACCTGCGGCGAGGCCACCGGCAGGTCGGCGTACCAGTCGTAGAAGCTCAGCATCGAGCCGCCGATGAGGTTCACGAACCGGGCGCCGGAGGCGTGCGAGACCATCGACATCGCGGGGATCGGGGAGAACCCGGCGACCCGGTCGGGCCCCCACCTCTTGATCGTGTGCACGTGCGCCGCGGCGATGATCTCGACCGCCTCGTCCCAGGTGGCCCGGACGAGACCGCCCTTCCCTCGCGCGGACTTGTAGGCCTTGGCCCGCAGGGGATGGTCGACGATGTGCGCCCAGGCGCGCACCGGGTCGCCGTCGTTCTGCCGCTTGGCCTCCCGGTACATCTGCAGCAGCACGCCACGGACGTACGGGTAGCGCACCCTGGTCGGCGAGTAGGTGTACCAGGAGAAGGCCGCACCGCGGGGGCAGCCACGCGGCTCGTACTCCGGGCTGTCCGGCCCCACCGAGGGGTAGTCGGTCTGCTGGGTCTCCCAGGTGATGATCCCGTCCTTGACGTAGACCTTCCAGGAGCACGACCCCGTGCAGTTGACGCCGTGGGTGGAGCGCACGACCTTGTCGTGGCTCCACCGGTCACGGTAGAAGTCGTCGGCCTGACGCCCGCCCTTGCGGTGCAGGGTCCGCAGGTCGGCGGAGACCTCGCCCCGGCGACTGCTGGTGAAGAACCGGCGGCTGCGCACCAGCGCCTCGCTGAGGCCGCCGTCCAGTCCGGTCTCGCGCTCCCTGCCGGAGGGCTCTCGTGTCTCGGGAGGAACGTCGGCGCTCACGTGGCATGGCCTCCCTGGTTCGGTGCGGGGACTGGCGGGGCCGGAGGGGTCAGACTCTACTCACGCGCCATCGACCGAACGGCCGCCTGGTCCCGGTCCCCCGAGGGCGTCGCCGCGGTCCGCCGGATGATGGTCACGGTGAGGACGAGGGTCAGCGCGGCGGTGATCGAGAGCAGGCCCAGGCCGAGGGCGTACGACGCGGTGCGGCCGTAGATGTAGCCCATCAGCAACGGGGGCACGAAGCCACCGAGCCCTCCTGCCGCGCCGACGAGACCGGTGACGCCGCCGACCCGCGACGGGTCGGTCACCCGGGCGATCAGGGCGAACGTCGCACCGCTGCCGGCGCCGAGGGCCGCGGCCATGGCCAGGAAGGCGAAGGTCCCGACGTGCTCGAGGATCGGGTGGGTCGCGGCGAGCGCGGCACCGGCGACCACGACCGCGTAGCTGGCCGCGAGCACGGGGACCGGACCGAGGCGGTCCGAGAGCCAGCCGCCGACGGGTCGCAACAGCACCGCGACCACCACGAACCCGGCCATCCGGTTGGCCGCGTCGGCCGGGGTCAGGCCGTAGTCGGTCTTGAGGTAGGCCGGGAGGTAGACCGAGAACGCGACGTAGCCGCCGAACGCCACCGCGTAGAGGACCGCCGCCTGCCAGGTGATCGGCAGCCGCGCGGTGGCCGCCAGCCGGGTGAGCAGCGGGGTCGTCGGCACGGTGCGCCCCGGCGCGTCGCGCAGCACCAGCCAGGAGACGACGGCGTAGACCGCGAGCGCCGCGGCGGTGAGCAGGAACGGCGTGCGCTGCCCCACGCCGGTGTACAGCCTCACCGTGGTGAGCGCGCTGATCGCCGTACCGCCCATGCCGGCGCCGAACACGCCGACGGCCAGGCCGCGCCGCTGCGGCGGGAACCACGCGTTGACGAACGGGACGCCCACCGCGAACGAGGTCCCGGCGATGCCGAGGAAGAAGCCGCCCCCGATCAGGGCCCAGTACGACGTCTGCGCGAGGAACCCGATGTAGAGGATCGGGACGATCGTCGCGGCGGAGACGAGGGGGAACATCACCCGCCCGCCGAACCGGTCGGTGAGGGCCCCCACGACGATCCGGCCGAGGGAGCCGACGATGACGGGCACCGCCACCAGCAGCGCCACGTCGGACTCGCTCAGCGCCCCCAGCGTGCCCTTCTCCCGGAACAGCGGGCCGAGCGGGCTGAGCAGGGCCCACGCCCAGAAGTTCACCGCGAAGCCGGCGGTGGCCATGGCGAGCATCAGCCCGGGGGACCGCGTCTCGGCTCGAGATGGCGTTCGGCTGTCGGTTCGGGGTGGCTCCACGGTGGTGGTCTCCATCGTCTCTCCAGGGGTCGGGGCCGGCAGCAGACCGGCCTCGGTGGCGTCGTCTGCGGTCTCCATGCTGGCAGCGCGGCCCGTCCGCCACAGCGGCTGAAGGTCACCGGGAGGGGGTGCCGAAGGTCCCGTCCGGCGGACGGTTTGACCTCAGGGGCGACGGGTACGCCGCACGGCATTCGCAACCAGACGTGGAAGGAGACCATCATGGGCGAGGCGCAGGAGGACCGGGCCAAGGCCGCGCAGCTTCCCGAGGGCGACGTCATCAGGATCCTGCTCGAGCAGCACGCCCGCATCCGGGAGCTGTTCGCCGACGTCACGACGGCCGAGGGCGACCACAAGAGCCAGGCCTTCGACGAGCTGCGGGCGCTGCTGGCGGTGCACGAGACGGCCGAGGAGATGGTGCTGAGGCCGGTGACCGAGAAGGCCGGCGCGGAGTCCGTGGCCAAGGCGCGCAACCAGGAGGAGGCCGAGGCGAACGAGGTGCTCAAGGAGCTGGAGAAGATGGACGTCGCGAGCGCCGACTTCGACGCGAAGCTGGCGTCGTTCGAGAAGTCGGTCGACGAGCACGCGGAGAAGGAGGAGAGCGAGGAGTTCCCGACGATCCTGTCCAGCTGCGACGAGGAGGAGCGGGCCACGATGGGCAAGCGGCTCAAGCGAGCGGAGTCCATCGCGCCGACGCACCCCCACCCGTCGACCGCGGGCAGCCCCACTGCCCAGAAGACGGTCGGGCCCTTCGCCTCGCTCGTGGACCGGGTGCGCGACGCCCTGGGCTGACGAGTCAGACCCGGGTCATCGCCGGGTCGTCGCCGGCGTCGTCGCCGGCGTCGTGGTTCGGGGAGGCGTCGAGCCGGATCCGCACGCAGCACTGACCGACGTGCGGAGCCAGCTCGGCGACCGCCCCCGGCACGGCGAGCTCGTCCACCACGGCGGTGAGCAGCGTCAGGTTCACTCCGCAGACGAGCTCGGTGTGCTTGCGGGCGAGCTGGTCGAGCGGGCAGTTGCGTAGCCGCACCACGCGCCGGTCGGGCTCCTCGAGCGAGGGCTCGTAGCCCTCTCGGGCCAGCACCGCCAGCAGCCTGGCGACGGGCCGGTCCCCGGGGTCCCCGGCGTCGCCCGCCTCCTGCTGCGCCCCGGCGAGCTCGCGGCCCCGTTGCTCGGCCGCCTCCCGCAGCCCCTCGCTCACCGGCGTGCCCTCGCGCAGCGCGCTGCCGACGGCCGTGGCCAGCACGTCGCCCACCGCCTCGTAGCGGCGCTCGGGCAGCGCCACGCGCAGCTCGCGGTCCGAGCGCCGGTAGAGCTTCGCGGGCCGGCCGGCTCCAGGCCCGCTGCGCCCGGAGAGCCGCCGGAACTCCACGTCGAGCAGCCCCTCCTCGACGAGCCGGTCGAGATGGAACTTCGCCGAGTGCCAGGGCACGCCCACGGCCTCCGCGGCCTGGTCCCGGCCGACCGCGTCGGCCTGCTCCACGACGTACAGGTAGAGCGCGCGCCGGGACGGCTCCGCGAGCGTGCCGAGGCGCGCGATCTCCGCGGCCCGGTCGTGGCCGGGGCCGGCTGCCGGGTCGTCGCTCATGAGGCCACCTCCTTGCCGGGGTCGGGCGTTGACACGGGCCGTCGAACGCGTTCTACTGTCCAAACCATACTCTTTTAGAGCGCAGGAGTCACCATGGTCCATCGCCCCACCCCCACCGTCCCCGGTCCTCCCGCTTCGGGGGAGGTGGCCCGGTGACCGCCGCACCGGTGTCCTGGGAGCTCGCCGTCGCCCCCGACACCGTCGTCGACCTCCGGGCCGCCGAGCAGGCCGCGGCCGCGTTCCTGGCCGCCCTCGGCCAGCCGCTCGGCTCCGCGGGCATGGCGCAGACCCCGCGGCGGATGGCCCGCGCCTACGCCGAGCTGCTCAGCGCGGACGAGCCCGACCTGACGACGTTCCCCAACGAGGACGGCTACGACGAGCTCGTCGTGGTGGCCGGCATCCCGGTCAGGTCCGTCTGCGAGCACCACATGCTGCCGTTCGTCGGGGTCGCGCACGTCGGCTACGTCCCGACCGACCGCGTCGTGGGGCTCTCCAAGCTGGCCCGGGTCGTGGAGCACCTCAGCCACCGGGTGCAGACCCAGGAGCGGCTGACCCGCCAGGTCGCCGAGCACCTGCACCGGAACCTGCGCACCGAGGGCGTCGGCGTGGTCGTGGAGGCCGAGCACACCTGCATGAGCCTGCGCGGGGTGCGCGCGCCCGACACCCGGACCAGGACCACCGCGGTCCTCGGCAGCCTGCGAGAGGACCCGGCGCTGCGCGCGGAGTTCCTCGACGGCACCCGCACACCGCGGGACGCGCGATGAGCGCCGCTGCGTCCCCGGGGGCCCCCCGCTCCATCGTGGTGGTCGGCGGCGGCCTGGCGGCCGGCAAGGCGGTGAGCGTGCTGCGCGAGCAGGGCTTCGACGGCGAGCTGACCCTGCTGTGCGCCGAGCCGCACCCGCCGTACGAGCGTCCGCCGCTGTCCAAGGGCTCCCTCGCCGGCGACGACCCGGTCGACGGGGCCTTCGTCCAGCCGGAGACCTGGTACGACGAGCACCACGTCGACCTGCGCCTGGGAGCCGAGGCGACGGGCCTCGACCCCGACGCGCACACGGTGAGCGCCGGGGGACGCCAGACCCGCTACGACCGGCTGCTGCTGGCCACCGGCTCCCGCGTGCGGCACCTGCAGCTCGCCGACGACAGCGGCGCGCCGGTGGCCTACCTGCGCACGATCGAGGACAGCGAGCGGATCAAGTCGGTGCTGGAGCCGGGCCGCACCGTGGTGGTGGTCGGCGGCGGCTGGATCGGGCTCGAGGTCGCGGCGGCGGCACGCACCCGCGGAGCGGACGTCGTCGTCCTCGAGGCGCTCGAGAAGCCGCTGCTGCGGGTGCTCGGCGACGAGGTCGCGGACGTGTTCGTGGGCCTGCACCGCGCCCACGGCGTCGACCTGCGCACCGGCGTGTCGGTCTCCGGCCTGGAGGCCAGGGGCGGCCGCGGCGTCGTGCACCTCGCCGACGGAGGCAGCGTCGAGGCGGACCTGGTGGTCGTCGGGGTCGGGATCGCGCCGCAGACAGCGCTCGCCGAGGCCGCCGGGCTCACCGTCGACAACGGCGTCGTCGTCGACGAGCACCTGCGCGCCTCGCATCGCGACGTGTTCGCCGCCGGCGACGTGGCCAACGCGTTCCACCCGACGCTGGGCCGCCACCTGCGCGTCGAGCACTGGGACAACGCCCTCGAGCAGGGCGCGACCGCGGCCCGCAACATGCTCGGCGCGACGGAGAGCTACGACCGCCTGCCGTACTTCTTCACCGACCAGTACGACCTCGGCATGGAGTACGTCGGGAGCGTCGGTCCGGACGGCTACGACGACGTCGTGCTGCGCGGCGACGTGGAGGGACGGGTGTTCACCGCGTTCTGGCTCCACGGCGGCACCGTCGTCGCGGGCATGCAGGCCAACGACTGGGACGCCATGGACCACGTGCGCCGCGTGGTGGCCGCGGGACACGTCGACCTCTCGGCGCTGCGCGACCCGGACGTCGCCCTGGACGAGGTGGCGACCTGAGCGGCGGTCCCGCCTCCGGTGCGGCCCCGGACCCGGTGGAGGTGCTGCGCCGTTGGCAGGACAGCGGCGCGGTGTGGCGGGTGCTGCACCGTGACGCCGCCGGCGTCACCATCGGCCTGTTCACCTGTGACGGCGGCGAGGAGGTCTCCCGGGTGACGTCCGGGGCACCGGAGCTCGTCGCCTTCCTGGCCGGCCGCGACACCAGCGAGGACCTCGCCGGCTGACCCGGTAACGCCGAGGCGTCCCGTTCCGTGGTCCCGGGACCGCCGAGGCGTCCCTTTCCGGGCTCCCGGGACCGCCGAGGCGTCCCTTTCCGGGCTCCCGGGACCGCCGAGGCGCCTGGATCTCAGGTCAGCGAGCCACGAGGGCCCTTGCGTACGGCGGCCGCGTCGGACACGAGCCAGCGCGGGTGCGGGTCGCACTGGCTGAACCCCGGGCGACCACCATCGCCATCGCAGACATCACGACAGGTCGCGGAGAACGGAACGAGACGCCTCAGCGCACCCCTGACCACGGGACGGGACGCCTCGGCGCACCCCCGACCACGGAACGGGACGCCTCGGCGCACCCCCGACCACGGGACGGGACGCCTCGGCGCACCCCCGACCACGGGACGGGACGCCTCGGCGCCCCCCTGACCACGGAACGGGACGCCTCGGCGCACACGGGGGCGCCGGAGGCGCCGGGTCAGGCGACGCGGTACTGCTCCGCGTCCTTCGCCCGCCAGGTCACGCCGTTGCCGGGCGCGTCGCTCAGCCGGGCCACGCCGCCCGGGGCCTCGCGGGCGCCGTCGAAGAGCATGGTCTCGATCCGCACGTGGTCGTGGAACCACTCGAGGTGCCGGAAGTTCGGGGTGGC
>JAICKK010000100.1 GCA_025927955.1 Nocardioidaceae bacterium | reverse complement strand
TTCATCGACGAGCTGCACACGGTCGTCGGGGCCGGCGCCGGCGGGGACTCCGCGATGGACGCCGGCAACATGCTCAAGCCGATGCTGGCCCGCGGCGAGCTGCGGATGATCGGCGCGACCACGCTCGACGAGTACCGCGAGCGGATCGAGAAGGACCCCGCCCTCGAGCGCCGCTTCCAGCAGGTGTTCGTCGGCGAGCCGTCGGTCGAGGACACCGTCGCGATCCTGCGCGGGCTCAAGGAGAAGTACGAAGCGCACCACGGGGTCACCATCGAGGACTCCGCGCTGGTCGCGGCCGCGATGCTCTCCGACCGCTACATCAGCGGGCGGCAGCTGCCCGACAAGGCCATCGACCTCGTCGACGAGGCGGCCTCCCGGCTGCGGATGGAGATCGAGTCCTCCCCGGTGGAGGTCGACGAGCTGCGCCGCACCGTCAACCGGATGAAGATGGAGGAGCTGGCGCTCGCCCGCGAGGACGACCCGGCCTCGAAGGACCGGCTGGAGCGGCTGCGCGCCGACCTCGCCGACCGCGAGGAGGAGCTGCGCGGGCTCGAGTCCCGCTGGGCGCGGGAGAAGGCCGCGCTGGAGGGTGTCGGCGAGCTCCGCAAGCAGGTCGACGAGCTGCGGATGCAGGCCGACCGGCTGCTGCGCGAGGGCGATCTGGCCCGCGCCAGCGAGATCCAGTACGGCAAGATCCCCGAGCTCGAGAAGCAGCTCGAGGAGGCCTCGCTGGCCGAGGAGTCGGTCACCGACCCGATGGTGCGCGAGGAGGTCGGCCCCGGCGAGATCGCCGACGTCGTCGAGGCGTGGACCGGCATCCCGACCGGCCGGCTGCTCGAGGGCGAGACGGCGAAGCTGCTGCGCATGGAGGAGGTGATCGGCGAGCGGCTGATCGGGCAGCGGAACGCCGTGGCCGCCGTGTCGGACGCCGTCCGGCGCTCTCGTGCGGGCATCGCCGACCCGAACCGGCCGACCGGCTCGTTCCTGTTCCTCGGGCCCACCGGCGTCGGCAAGACCGAGCTCGCCAAGGCGCTCGCGGACTTCCTGTTCGACGACGAGCGGGCGATCGTGCGGGTCGACATGAGCGAGTACTCCGAGAAGCACTCGGTCTCCCGGCTGGTCGGCGCGCCTCCCGGCTACGTCGGGTACGACGAGGGCGGTCAGCTGACCGAGGCGGTCCGCCGGCGCCCCTACTCCGTGGTGCTGCTCGACGAGGTGGAGAAGGCGCACCCCGAGGTCTTCGACATCCTGCTCCAGGTGCTCGACGACGGCCGGCTCACCGACGGCCAGGGCCGCACGGTCGACTTCCGCAACGTGGTGCTGATCCTCACCTCGAACCTCGGCTCGACGTTCCTGATCGACCCCACGCTCGACGACGAGAAGAAGCGCGACTCGGTGATGAGCGTGGTGCGGCAGTCGTTCAAGCCGGAGTTCCTCAACCGGCTCGACGAGATCGTGATGTTCGACGCGCTCAGCCGTGACGAGCTGTCGCACATCGTCGACCTGCAGGTCGCCGAGCTCGGCCGCCGGCTCGCCGTACGCCGGATCACGGTGGAGGTGACCCCGGCCGCGCACGAGTGGCTGTCGCTGACCGGCTACGACCCGGCGTACGGCGCCCGACCGCTGCGCCGGCTCGTGCAGACGTCCATCGGCGACCCGCTCGCCCGGATGCTGCTCGCCGGTGAGGTGCTCGGCGGCGGCGCGGTGACCGTCGACGTCGACCCCGCCGGCCACGGCCTGGTGCTCACCGCCGCCGCCTGACGCAGCTGTCCGCGCCGGGTCTCTCGCCGAGGCGTCCCGTTCCGTTGTCCCGGTCGCGCTGAGGCGTCTCGTTCTGTTGTCACGTTCGCGCTGAGGCGTCTCGTTCTGTTGTCACGTTCGCGCTGAGGCGTCTCGTTCTGTTGTCGCGTTCCAACAGAATGGGGCGCCTCGGCGTCGATCCCACCCCCGAACGGGTCGCCTCGGGGTTGATCCCGCCACGGAACGGGACGCCTCGGCGTCGATCCCGCCACGGAACGGGACGCCTCGGCGTCGATCCCACCCCGGAACGGGACGCCTTGGCGGGGTCAGGGGCGGGCGGCGGCGGGGGGCAGCAGGTCGGGGGAGGCGGCCGGAGCGCTGAGCGGCTCGGCCGGAAGCTGGTTCACCTGGTCCACGCACCAGGGGCTGACCTGGCGGCTGCCGTCCAGGACGGTCGCCCGGAACCGCGACCAGGGGACCCACTCGAAGGTGTCCACCTCCTCGCGCGCGGGCCGGGCAGGGTCGTCGGTGCGGGCCGCGAACACGGGGCACATCTCGTTCTCCACCACGCCGTCGTCCATGACGGCGCGGTAGCGGAACGCCGGCAGCACGAGGTGTACGTCGACCACGTCCACGCCGAGCTCGTCGCGGGCGCGCCGGCGCACCGCGTCGGGCAGCGCCTCACCGGGACCGGGGTGGCCGCAGACGCTGTTGGTCCACACCCCCGGCCAGGTCTTCTTGTGCAGCGCCCGGCGGGTGACCAGCAGGTTCCCCGACCCGTCGAAGACGTAGCAGGAGAACGCCAGGTGCAGCGGTGTCCGCGTGTCGTGGACGGTGGCCTTCTCGGCGGTCCCGACGGCGTTGCCGTCCTCGTCGAGCAGCACCACCAGCTCGGTGGCGCCCGGAGAAGCGCTCATGCGGGCCTCGCCAGCTGGTTGACGACCGACTCGAACAGCCCCGGCAGGGCGGCGGCGGCGTGGACGATGCGCGGGCGGACCGTCGGGTGCCGGCCGGCGGTGAGCAGCGCGCGCGTGATCAGGTCGTGACGGCGGGTGACCCGCCGCCAGTCGTCCTCGTAGCCTCCCGGGTCTCCGGTGACCACGCGGTCGACGGCCGCCCGCGCCTGGGCGAGGCCCACCGCGATCCCCTCGCCGGTCAGCGCGTCGACGTAGCCGGCCGCGTCGCCGACGAGCAGGACCCGGCCCTGGACGCGGGCCCGCGAGCGCTGTCGCAGCGGCCCCGCGCCACGGGTCCGGGTCAGCTCCGCGGTGCCGAGCCGCCGGCGCAGCGTGGGGAAGTGGGCGAGCAGGTCGACGAGCCGGCCCGGACGGTCGGTGAGGACGGCGACGCCGACGCACGCCTCCCCGACCGGCGTCACGTACGCCTCGCCGAGCGGCGACCAGTGCACCTCGACGTACGACGTCCACGGCTGCGTCGGCAGGTGCGCGTTGAGGCCGAACCTCCGCCGGCCGTGTGCGGGGGCGTCGAGGCCCAGCAGCCGCCGGGTGGGCGAGTGCAGGCCGTCCGCGGCGACCAGGTGCGCCACGGCCTCGCCGTCGACGCGCACGCAGCCGGCGCCGTGCTCGACCCGTGCCACGGCCCGGTGCTCGACGGGGACCCCCGCGTCATGGACGGCGTCGAGCAGCGCGGCGTGCAGGGCGGTGCGGGCCACGCCCCTGCCGGGGGCCGACCGGAAGCTCGCCCGCGCGTCGTGGTCGCCGTCGACGTAGCGGATGCCCTCGATCGGCACCCCGTCGAGCCGCACGCCGAGGTCGTCCAGCGCGGCCACCGCCGAGGGCATGAGGCCCTCGCCGCAGGCCTTGTCGATGACGCCTCGGCGGGGCTCCCGCACGGCGACGTCCAGGCCGGCGCGCGCGGCGTACAGGGCGGTGGCCAGCCCGACCGGCCCGCCGCCGGCGACCAGCAGGTCCCGCATCAGGCCCGCTCCCGCACGCGGCCGGGGCCGGGGCCGGCCAGCGCCGCGTCCTCGACGCGGAGCCGGACGGCGAGCACGGCGGCGTTCGCGACGGTGAACGCGAGCGCGGTCATCCAGGCCGCATGCACCAGCGGCAGGGTCGCTCCCTCGACCACCACGGCCACGTAGTTGGGGTGCCGCAGCAGGCGGTAGGGCCCCGAGCGCACCAGCGGCAGCCCGGGTACGACGATCACGCGGGTGTTCCAGCGAGGCCCGAGGGTGGCCACGCACCACCAGCGGAGCGCCTGCGAGGCCAGGACGAGCGCGAGCATCGTCGCCGCGAGCGGCAGGGGAACCGCCGGGCGACGCACCCACGCCTCCACCAGCATGCCGACCAGCAGGCCGCTGTGCACGAGGACCATCACCGGGTAGTGGCGCTGCCCGGTCTCGCGGCCGCCAGCAGCCAGGCTCCGGGCGGCGTTGCGCCGGGAGACCACCAGCTCGGCGACCCGCTCCCCGGCGACCGCGAGCACCAGCGCCGTGAAGAACGCCAGCGTGGTCACGCCGCTCCCGCCTCGGCCGGCATGCGGAGCAGGACGAGCTCGGAGCAGAAGCCGGGGCCCATGGCCATCAGCATGCCGTAGGAGCCGGGCCTCGGGGGGCGGTCTCGCAGGGTGTCCTCGAACACGTGCAGCACCGAGGCCGACGACAGGTTGCCGATGCGCGCCAGGGAGTCCCAGGTGAGCTCGGTCGCGGAGCGGGGCAGGTCGAGCGCGGCCTGGATCGCCTCGAGGACCTTGGGGCCGCCCGGGTGGGTGACCCAGAACCCGATGTCGTCGAGGCGCAGGCCGCTGTCGGCGAGGAACCCGTCGACGTCGGCGCGCAGGTAGTCGTGCACGAGGTCCGGCACCGCCGCGTCGAGCACGATCCGCATCCCCGAGGACGTGATGTCCCAGCCCATCGCCCGCTCGGTGTCGGGGTAGAGGTGGCTGCGCGAGCCGAGGACCTCGACGTGCGCGGCCTCGCCGTGCCCGTGGGCGCCGCCGGCCGCCACCACGGCCGCCGCGCCGTCACCGAACAGCCCGCTGGCCACGAGGTTCGGCACGCTGGCGTCGTCGCGCTGCACGGTCAGCGAGCACAGCTCCATCGAGACGAGCACCGCCACGTCGCGCGGATGGCCCGCGAGGTGGTCGTGCAGCCGGGCGATGCCGGCGGCGCCCGCGACGCAGCCCAGACCGAACAGCGGCACCCGCTTCACGTCCGGCCGGAGCCCCAGCACGGAGGCGATGCGGGCGTCGAGCGACGGGACGGCCACGCCGGTGACCGTGGTGGAGACGATGACGTCCACGTCGGCCGGGGTCAGCCCGGCGGCCTTGAGCGCGTCGGAGAGCGCCTGCGCGCCGAGCTCGACGGCGACCTCGATGAAGTGGTCGTTGGCCCGGCCGAAGTCCTCGATCCGGGTGTACTCCTCCAGCGGCAGCGCCAGGTGCCGGTGCCGCACCCCGGCGTTCGCGTGCAGCCGGCGCAGCAGCTGCTCACCGGCGCGGTCGGCGCCGCTGCCCCCGATCACACCAGCGAACGTGTCGGTGATCTCCTCCTGGGAGTAGCGGTGCCCGGGTAGCGTTCCCCGTACGGAGAGGATCTGCGTGGGCCCCGCGGCCTGTGGGTCACCGGTCTGGCTCACGCTCGGTCCACCTCTCGCGGGCTGGCTCGGCCGGTCGGTGCGGCGCCCTTGCTCGGTCAGGCTATGCCGTCGACAGCAGCCGTCCACCGGGCCCCGTTCCCCACATCCGCGGCCGCCAACCGCACGAACATGGGAAAATGATGGACATGATGGGCAAGAGCGACCCAGGCAGCGACTCGTGAGCGACCTCCACGGCGGGCGAGCCGTGCGTCGGCCGCGCCAGGTCACCGTCGCCGGCGGCCTGGCGCTGACCGGCTGCGTCCTGCTCGTTTTCCAGATGCTGGACTCGATGTCGCGGGTCCGGTCGGTCGACGTGCGGGACAGCATCGACCGGTTCCTGTCGACGCCTCCGGGCAACGGGCTCGGCGTGGAGGTCGACCAGGTGATCGGCATGATGCGCGGCCTGGTCTTCGTCACCGGCGCGCTCGCGGCGGCCGGCGGTGTGCTGGCGGTCTACGTGCTGCGCCGGCACCGCCCCGCCCGGGTCGGGCTGACCGTGACGGCGGTGCTGCTGGTCGTCATCGCGACCACGCTGGGCACGCCGCTGCTGCCCTTCCTGGTGGCCATCGCCGCGGCGATGCTGTGGAGCCGCGAGGCGCGCGACTGGTTCGAGGGCCGCTCCGCGGCCGGTCAGGCGGCCGGCAACGGGTCCACGGCCGCTGACGGCCTCCCGGACGGTCGACCGCCCGGTGCCCAGCCGGGACCTCAGCCGGGACCGCAGCCGGCACAGCAGCCCGGGCAGGCGCCGGACGGGCAGCCCGAGCAGTGGCGGACGCCGAGCCTGCCGCCCTGGCAGCAGCAGCCCCACCGGTCCGACCAGCCGGGCCAGCAGCCGTCGGGGCCGCCGGCGTGGCAGCAGTACGGCCCGCCCCCGTCGTACCACCCGGCAGGCTCGTTCGAGCCCCGTCCCGGGGCGGTGACGGCCGCGGCGGTGCTGACCTGGGTGTTCGCCGGCCTGACGACCATGGTGTTCTCGCTGCTCGTCCTCAGCCTGCTCGTCCAGCAGGACGCGATCGTCGAGGGGCTCCAGCGCGACCGCAGCATCGCCGACCTGGGACTGACCCGGACCCAGCTGGTCGGCAGCATGTGGGTGCTCGCGGCGGTCGGGATCTTCTGGTCGCTGTCCGCGATCACGTTGGCGGTGCTGGCCTTCCGGCGGGTCAACGCGGCCCGGGTGCTGCTCGCGGTCTCCGCGGCGGTCTCGGGCCTGGTCGGGATCCTCGCGGTGCCGGTGGGCTGGGTGCACGCGCTCGCGGCGTTCGCCACCGTGGTGCTGCTGCTGGTCGGGCCCTCACACCGGTGGTTCCTTCGCCGGCCTCCGACGGGGGCGTACGGCGGGCCCTTCCCGGGCCAGCACGGGGGCCAGCACGAGGCCCAGTACGGCGCGCCCCCACCCGGCTGGACGCCGTGGCAGCAGCCCCAGCAGCCGCTGGCCCCGCCCGAGCAGTACCCGGGGCAGGACCCGCAGCAGGGCGGCGACCAGTCGGGGCAGCAGCCGGGGCAGCCGCCGGGAGCCGAGCCGGGGCCGTCCGACGGCGAGCACCGGCCGCCCTCCGGAAAGCCCCCGGTCTGGTAGCCCGGCCGATGAGCGGAGCGGGCGACCGGTTCCTGGGGGACCTCCGTGCCGGCCTGGGCGACCGGGCGGTGGTCACCGACCCCGACATCCTGGAGGGTCACCGGCACGACAGCGCCAGCTTCTGTCCGGCAGGCTCCCCCCGGGCTCTCGTGCGCCCGGCCTCGACGAGCGAGGTGCAGCACGTCATCCGGACGGCAGGGGCGCACCGGGTGCCCGTCGTCACCCAGGGCGCCCGGACCGGCCTGTCCGGAGGCGCCAACGCCGTCGACGGCTGCCTCCTGCTCTCGACGGAGCAGATGAGCAGGATCCTCGAGCTCGACGTCGCCGACCAGGTCGCCGTGGTCCAGCCCGGTGTGGTCAACGCGACCCTGTCGCGCGCGGTCGCCGAGCGGGGGCTGTTCTACCCGCCGGACCCCTCGTCGTGGGAGCAGTCGACGATCGGCGGCAACGTCGCCACGAACGCCGGCGGCCTGTGCTGCGTCAAGTACGGCGTCACCGCCGACTTCGTGCGCGGACTGGAGGTGGTGCTCGGGACCGGCGAGGTCCTGCGCACCGGCCGCAGGACGGCCAAGGGGGTCGCCGGCTACGACCTGACCCGGCTGGTCGTGGGCTCCGAGGGCACCTTGGGGGTGGTCACGGAGGTCACGCTCGCGCTGCGGCCCGCGCCGGAGCCCGCGCTGACGGTCGCGGCGAGCTTCCGCACCGGCGAGGACGCGTTGCGTGCGGCCGCCGCGGTGATGGCCTGCGGCCTGCGACCCTCGCTGCTGGAGTTCATCGACCAGACCACGGCGCGGGCGATCCAGAGCTACCGCGACATGGGGCTGCCCGAGGACGTCGGCGGGCTGCTCCTGGCCCAGTCGGACCGGGGGGCGCTGGCTGCGGCGGACATCGGCCGGGTCGCGGGGATCTGCGCGGACCACGACGCGATCGACGTCGCCGAGGCGTCCGACGCGCAGGACTCCGAGCTGCTGCTCGAGGCCCGCCGGCTCGTCAACGCCGGCCTGGAGATGCTGGGCGTGAAGCTGGTCGACGACGTCGCGGTGCCCCGGCCGAGGCTTCCCGAGCTGCTGCGCGGGGTGCAGCAGATCGCCGAGGACCTGGACGTCCTCATCGCCTGCCCCGGGCACGTCGGCGACGGCAACATGCATCCCACGGTCATCATCGACCGGGACGACCCGGACGGCGAGCGTCGCGCCGTCCTCGCGTTCGACGCGGTGATGGACCTGGGCCTGCGCCTGGGAGGCACGATCACCGGCGAGCACGGCGTCGGGAGCCTGAAGCGGCGGTGGCTGGAGCGCGAACTCGGGACCACGGGTGCCGCCCTGCACCGCCGGATCCGCGAGATCTTCGACCCGCTCGGCGTGCTCAACCCCGGGAAGGTCCTCGAGCCGCTACCCCCGGAGAGCGCCCCGGGCACACCGCCGGGCACACCGCCGGGCACGCTGCCGCGGTGACCCGCGCGGCGAGAAAGGCGCCCGGCCGGCCGCGCCGCGGCCTCAGGCGTGCAGGTCGGCCGCGAGCAGCCGCTCGACGCCCTGCTCGATGAGCGCCGGCTCCTTGCAGAACGCCCAGCGCACCAGGTGCCGGCCCTCCACCTGGTCGTCGTAGAACGCCTGCGAGGGGATGGCGACGACGCCGGCCCGCTCGGGCAGCGCGAGGCAGAACGCGCGCGCGTCGGCGTGCCCGTAGCGGCGAACGTCGGTGGCCACGAAGTACGTCGCCTCCGGCAGGTAGACGTCCAGGTCCAGCTCGCGCAGCCCCGCGACGAGCAGGTCCCGCCTTCCCTGCAGCTCCACGGCAAGGGCGTCGTAGAACGCCGACTCGTGGTCGAGCGCGTAGGCCACCGCCGGCTGCAGCGGCGCGGCGTTGCTGAACGTCAGCCACTGCTTCGCGGCCGTGACGGTCCGCACCAGGTCGGCCGGCCCGGTCGCCCAGCCGACCTTCCACCCGGTGAAGGAGAACGTCTTCCCCGCGCTGGACAGGGTCACCGTGCGCTCCCACATCCCCGGCAGCGTGCACAGCGGCACGTGCCGCCGCCCGTCGAAGACCAGGTGCTCGTAGACCTCGTCGGTCACCACCACGAGGTCGTGCTCGGTGGCCACCGCCGCGACCGCCTCCAGCTCCTCGCGTGTCAGCACGGCCCCGGTCGGGTTGTGCGGCGTGTTGAGCAGGATCGTCGTCGTGCGCGGCGTGACCGCCGCCCGCAGCGCGGCCGCGTCGAGCCGGAAGTCCGGGGCGCGCAGCGTCACCGGGCGCCGTACGCCGCCGGCCATCTCGATGCAGGCCTGGTAGGAGTCGTAGAACGGCTCGAGGACCACCACCTCGGCGCCGGGGTCGACCAGCGCGAGCACCGAGGCCGCGATGCCCTCGGTCGCGCCCGCGGTCACCACCACCTCGGTCGCGGGATCCAGGTCCAGCCCGTAGTGCCGGGCCTGGTGGGCGGCGACCGCCGTGCGCAGCTCGGGGACGCCCGGCCCCGGTGCGTACTGGTTGCGACCCGTGCGCAGCGCCCGGACCGCCGCCTCGATCACCGACGGGGGCCCGTCGACGTCCGGGAAGCCCTGCCCGAGGTTGATGCTGCCCGTGCGGACCGCGAGCGCGGACATCTCGGAGAAGACGGTCGGCGGAACGGCTCGCAGGCGCCGGGCCGTGCGGTCCGTGGTCGCCTCGCCGGTTGCGGTCCGCGAGCTGGCAGCCATGGTGCGACTGTACGGCTTCCGCCCCGCGACCCCCCGGTCATGGGGGATGATCGGCACCATGGTCCTGCAGACCCTCGAGCCGCCCCCGCCGCAGGCGCCAGCCCGCCGGCGCCGCGGGCCGGCGTTCTGGGTGGGGGTCGCCATGGTCGTCGTGGGCCTGCTCGTGCTCGCCCAGGTGGCCTGGGAGCTGTTCGGCACCAACGTCGTCGCGCACCACCGGCAGCGGCAGCTCGTCGAGCAGACCGAACGCGACTGGTCCGCGCACGCCGGCGCCACGGCGCGGGTGCGGGGCATCGAGCTGCGCGGCGCCGAGGCGCTCGTGCGCATCCCGCGGTTCGGCTCGTCGTACGTCGTACCGGTGCAGCGGGGCGTCAGCGACGCGGTGCTCGCGGCCGGCTACGGGCACTTCGTGAGCACGAGCGCGCCGGGCGCCGTGGGGAACTTCGCCCTCGCCGCGCACCGGGTGACCCACGGGCAGCCGCTGCGGCAGATGCCGGAGCTGCGTCCCGGTGACCGGGTCGTGGTGGAGACCCGCGACCACGTGTTCACCTACCGGCTCGACACCGACCCCAACCGGCTCGTCGTCAACTTCAAGGCGACCTGGGTCCTGGACCCGCTGCCGCACAACCCCGACGGCGGCGTGCAGCCCGCGCAGCGCCCGGGGCAGCGGCTGATCACGCTCACCACCTGCTCGGAGATCTTCCACACCGACAACCGGATGGTCGCCTTCGGCCATCTCGTCGCCTCCCGGGACCGCTGAGGCTCGGTCCGGGCACGGTTAGGCTGGCGCCGTGAGCGACCGCGACGCACTGCTGGCCCAGGTGATCGCGAAGGCCGTGGTCCACGGACGCGTCACGCTGTCCTCGGGCAAGCAGGCCGACTACTACGTCGACCTGAGACGGGTCACGCTCGACGGGCAGGCCGCGCCGCTCGTCGGGCGGGTGATGCTCGAGCTGACCTCCGACCTCGAGTACGACGCGGTCGGCGGCCTCACGCTCGGCGCCGACCCGGTCGCCACCGCGATGCTGCACGCGGCCGCCGCATCCGGCCGCACGCTCGACGCCTTCGTCGTGCGCAAGGAGGAGAAGGCGCACGGCCTGCAAAGGCGCATCGAGGGGCCCGAGGTCGCCGGCCGGCGGGTGCTGGCCGTCGAGGACACCTCCACGACGGGTGGCTCGGTGCTCACCGCGGTGGCCGCGCTGCGCCAGGCGGGCGCGGAGGTGGTGGGCGTGGCCGTGATCGTGGACAGGTCGACCGGCGCGCGGGAGAGGGTCGAGGCGTCCGGCTGCGGGTACCGCTTCGCGTTCGGTCTCGACGACCTCGGCCTGCCGGGCGGCTGAGGGCCGTGCACGACGTCGCCCCCGACTTCCTCGTCGTCGCCGAGTCGGCCATCGACCTCCTCGGCCGGGTGGAGGTCGCCCAGCGGTGGTCGGACCCCAGCGCGCTTCCGCTGATGAGCGTCGGCGCCCTCGCGGCCCACCTCGGCCAGCAGGTGCAGATGGTGCACGCGGCGACCACCGGGGGGCAGTCGGTCACCGACGACGCCCCGGTGTCGCTGCTCGAGCACTACGCACGGGCGGCGTGGGCAGACGGCGACCTCGACAGCGAGGCCAACGTGGCCATCCGCTCCGGCGCCGAGCAGGCCGCGGTCGTCGGCCACGACGCGCTGGTGAGATCGCTCGAGGACCAGATGCGGGACCTTCGGCGCGCCCTCGGTCGCGCGTCGTTCCGGCGCCCGCCCGGGATCCGGCTGCCGAGCTGGTCGTGGGCGCTGACGTTCGAGGACTTCCTGCTCACCCGTGTCATGGAGCTCGTCGTGCACTCCGACGACCTCGCGGTGAGCGTGGACGTCGACGCGCGCGCGCTGCCGGAGTCGGTCCTCGGCCCGGTGCTGGCCCTGCTGGTCGGGGTGTCGCTGCGCCGGCACGGCCAGGCCGCCGTCGTCCGTGCGCTCACCCGCCGCGAACGGGCTCCCGAGTCGGTCTCGGCGTTCTGAGGCGACCCCATGGGTCCGCGCGGTCAGCCGCGGTGCGCGTCCACCTGAGGGTCTGGCGCGGCCTGGGGGTGGGTGCCGGACTCGCTGGCGGGCTGGCGGCTGTCGGACTCGCTGGCGGGCTGGCCGTCGGACTGGCCGTCGGACTGGTTCGCGGGCTGGCCGTCCGGCTCGCGGTCCGTGGCGCCGGGGGAGCGGCGGTGTCGCCACCACTCGATCGCGACCGGGATCACGGAGAAGGCGAGGATCACGAGGACCGCCTTGTCGATGTTCTGGCCCAGCGTGGGGAAGGCCGCGCCCAGGAAGTAGCCGGCCAGCAGGATGGTCGTCACCCACAGCACCGCGCCGACGGCACTCCACAGCAGGAAGCGACGCCGGTCCATCCGGGTCACCCCGGCCACCAAGGTGATGTAGGTGCGCACGAACGGGACGAAGCGGCCCAGCACCAGGGCCTTGCTGCCGTGCCGGTCGAAGAACACCGAGGTCTGGTCGAGGTACTTCTGCTTGAGGATCCGGCCGTCGTGGTGGCGCAGGGGCTCCCCGGCCCGCCGGCCGATCTCGTAGCCGGCGAGGTTGCCGAGCACCGCGGCCCCCCACATCAGACCCAGCGACAGCAGCACGGCGCCCACCTGCCCGCCGGGGAACAGGTGGATCTTGTCCGTGGCGACGAAGAGCCCGATCGCGAACAGCAGGGTGTCGCCCGGCAGGAACGGGAACAGCAGCCCGCACTCGATGAAGACGATCAGCAGGCTGATCCAGAAGAACTCGGACCCGAACTGGGAGAGTAGCCAGTTCGGGTCCATCCACTTGATGCCGAGCAGCAAGGGCTCGATCGCGCTCATGGATCCACGATAGTTTGTCGCGCCTGACGGCGACCTGACATCGCCCGATCCCGGGACCGGACACCGTGGCCATAGCCTTCTCGACATGGTGCAGAAGGCCCGTCGTGAGCCGGCCGGGGCGGACCCGGATGCCAGGGCGCCGTACGACCCGATGCCGCACGGTCCCGCGGAGGTCGGGGTCGGGCCGTGGCCGGGGGAGTGGCCCAGCGGACCCGGCAGCGAGAGGTACGACGAGCACCTGCTCGCCGAGGGTGACCGGCGCAACGTCGTGGACCGCTACCGCTACTGGACCGTGGAGGCGATCGTCGCCGACCTGGACACCCGCCGGCACGACTTCCACGTCGCGATCGAGAACTGGCAGCACGACTTCAACATCGGCACGATCGTGCGGACCGCGAACGCGTTCCTCGCCCGCGAGGTGCACATCGTCGGCAACCGACGCTGGAACCGTCGAGGGGCGATGGTCACCGACCGCTACCAGCACGTCCGCCACCACGCGTCGGTCCCCGACCTCGCCGACTACCTGGCCGAGCGCGGCGCCGTGCTTTTGGGCATCGACAACCTTCCGGGCTCCCGGCCGGTGGAGACCCTGCGGCTGCCGCGACGGGTCTGCCTGCTCTTCGGGCAGGAGGGTCCGGGCCTCTCGCCGTCGGCCAGGGACGCCTGCGACGGCACCTTCTCGATCGCCCAGTTCGGGTCGACCCGCTCGATGAACGCCTCGGCCGCGGCCGCCATCGCGATGCACACCTGGGTGCGCCAGCACGCCGACCTGTCCGGGTCGTGGCGTGGCTGAGTCCGCTGCCCGGGCGGGCTCGCCAGCGGTCGCGGACCGCTCCTAGAGTGGAGCGCGCAACCCCCGTTGTGCGCCCACGTGACCCGAGCCCAGGAGACAGCCGATGCCCATCGCGACGCCCGAGGTGTACGCCGAGATGCTCGACAAGGCGAAGCGCGAGTCCTTCGCCTACCCGGCGATCAACGTCAGCTCCTCCCAGACCCTCAACGCCGCGCTCCAGGGCTTCTCCGAGGCCGGCAGCGACGGGATCGTCCAGGTCTCGACGGGCGGCGCCGAGTACCTCTCCGGGCCGACGGTCAAGGACATGGTCACCGGCTCGGTAGCCTTCGCGGCCTACGCCGCCGAGGTCGCGAAGAGGTACCCGGTCCACATCGCGCTGCACACCGACCACTGCCCCAAGGACAAGCTCGACGGCTTCGTCCGGCCGCTGCTCGACATCTCGGTCGAGCGGGT
>JAICKK010000240.1 GCA_025927955.1 Nocardioidaceae bacterium | reverse complement strand
TTGAGGAGGTAGCCCGACGCGCCGTTCTTGACCGCGTCGTAGAGGTCGGCCTCCTCGTCGCTGACCGTGAGCATGATGATCCGCGCGGTCGGCGCGATCTCCTTGATGGCCACGCAGGCCTCGATGCCGGACCGCTTCGGCATCCGGACGTCCATCAAGATGACGTCGGGCACCGCAGAGCCGGCCAGCTCGGTCGCGGCGACGCCGTCGCCGGCCTCGCCCACGACCTCGATGTCGTCCTCGACCCCGAGGAGCATGGTCAGGCCGCGACGGAAGAGCTCCTGGTCGTCGACGACGGCGACCCGGATGGGCTCGTCGCCCGTCTTCCGACGCTTGTCTGGTTCTGCCACGGGACGATCATGGCACGTGACACGCCCGGGCAGGCGTCTTTCGGCGGGCCGTCCGGATCCCGGCACCGGCACCGTCCGGGTCGGCCCCGGGTCAGGTGCGGCCCCGGTCAGGTCCGGGTCGCGCTCAGGTCACGTCGAGCGTGATCACCCCGTAGTCGTAGCCGCGTCGCCGGTAGACGACCGCGGGCCGCTCGGTCTCCTTGTCCACGAACAGGAAGAAGTCGTGCCCCACGAGCTCCATCTCGTAGAGGGCCTGGTCCAACGTCATGGGAGCCGTGGTGTGGGTCTTCTCCCGCACGACGAGCGGCCCGTCGCCGACCACCGTGATGGGTCCGACGCGGCGCTCGGGCTCCCCCTCGTCGCCCGCGACGGCCGGGACGCCCTCGCCGGTGTCCGCGAGCGCCCGTCCCACCGACACCGGGGTGTGTCGGCCGCGGTGGACGCGTCGCCGGTCGGCCGCGCGTCGCATCTGGGCCGCCATCCGGTCCAGCGCCTGGTCGAACGCGGCGAGCTTGTCCTCGGCGCAGGCCTCGGCGCGGACGACCGGTCCCTTGGTGAAGGCGGTCAGCTGCACTCGCACGGCCCGGTCGGTCTGGCGCGGGTTGCGCTCCCTCTCCACCTCGACCTGCACGCGGATCACGCGATGGTCGTGCTTCTCCAATCGGGCGAGCTTCTCCTCGGCGTGGTCACGGAACTTCTCCGTCAGCTCGCAGTGTCGGCTGTTGAGCACGATGTCCATCGACGACCTCCCATTGTCCGGTGACGGTGTTGTGAGCCGTGCTGAGCACTCCGGGTGCTGCCCGGGTTGTTCCGAGGGTTGTGCCCGAAAAGTGACCAGGTACGTCGTGCGGCATGCAGGGCGCGCGTCGAGGCGCTCGGCGCGTGGAGCGGAGCCCGCCCGGCCGACCTGGTCTTCGACCCCACAACCGCCTGCTGAGGCTTCCGCAGCTTGTCTGCCACTACCGGCCTTCTCCCCCGGTCCGCCACATCTGGCAGCGGGCGGGAGGCAGGGCTTACCTCTAAGCCGCACCGTGATCGACGCCCGAGGGTCATCCCCTCGTGAAGCGTCTTACGTGGACCGTTTCGCCTGCGACTGGCATCGGCTTGCCGTTGGCGCCGCCAGCGCTCGAGGCGCCCGGTCCGGGGACCCGCCGCCCGCTCGCACAGCACGCCCCCGGCGCAACCACGGACCCGGGCGGACTCCATGTACAGACGTTACTGCTCTGCCCGCGTCCGAGAGTCACCGGCGTGCTGCGGGGGCCTCACCCGCCGGGTGGTGGCGGCGACCGCGGCGATCCCCACGACGGGCACCCCACCGACCTCCAGGGCACGCTGGGCCTCCCGTGCCGTGGCCCCGGTGGTGATGACGTCGTCGAGGACCACCACGATCCCTGGCCGGCCGGAGGCGCCCGGCGCCGACCGCAGGGAGCCGGCGAGGTTCTCGGCGCGCTCGGTCGCGTCCAGGCCCGCCTGGTCGAGCACGCGACCGGTCGGCACCAGGAGCCGGCCGACCCGGGCGTCGGTCCCTCGACGTCGCAGCCGTCCGGCGCACTCGCGCGCCACCCGGAGCATCGGGTCGTGCCCGCGGCGACGGACCACGCCGCGGCGCGAGGGCACCGGCACGAGCACCACCGGCGTTCCCGCCGGACGCCGCCCGCCGGCCACCCGCAGGAGCAGGGTGTCGACCACGTCGGCGAGCACCCGTCCGAGCGGTGCCGCGAGCGCGAGCGCTCCGTGCTCCTTGTGCGCGAGCACCAGCACCTTGAGCAGCCCGTCGTAGGCCCCGGCGGCGTACGGCGTGACCAGCCCCGCGGGCGCGGGCGTCGGCCACGAGGGGCGGCCGCGTCGTGGCAGCGAGGAGTCGCAGGAGGCGCACAGCGGCCGACCGGGACGCCCGCAGCCCACGCAGGCACTGCCCAGGGCGAGGTCCCGCCCGGCGTCCGAGAGCCCGGAGGCGGAGAGGTCGGCTGGCAGGTCGCGGACGCGCACACCGCATCCTCACGCGCCGACGCGCGCCCGGGGCGTCGAGCCGGACCGGCTGTGGACGGCGAGCCCTCGTCGTCGCCGGTGCATCGGGACCGGCCCGGCACCGGCGGCCCGCCGGCGCTCAGCCGACGAAGACGGGCGAGACCAGGCCGGGCTCGATGCTGCTCGGCTGCCAGTCACCCCGGCGGGAGAAGCCGAAGAGCCGCCCGCCCGGGTCGCCGCCGGGGCCGGTCGCCTGCACCCACAGGTGGGTGACCGGGACGGGCGCGGAGACGACCCGCCGCCCGCGCACCCGCAGCGGCGCCAGGTCGCTGCTCAGGGGTGCCGTCACCGAGCCGTCGACGGTGACCACGACCACCTGGGAGGTGGAGCCCGAGGGCCGGAGCAGGACCGCCAGGCTCGCGGGGGTGCGCCAGGCCATGTCGCGCAGCGCTCCCGAAGCGCCGGCCACCGGCAGTGCCCGCGCCGGTGTCAGGCCCTCGACCTGCCCCTGCCCGTCCCGCCGGACCCGTGAGATCACCAGCCGTTGGTGCCCGTGGCGCCGCACCTGGGCCACGAGCCGGGTGCCGTCCCTCGAGAGCACGAAGCCGAGCACGTCGGCCCCGGTGATGCCGGGAGCGGTGACCGGGCGGGCGCGCCCGGAGCGGACCACGGACAGCTGCGCCCCCGCGGTCGTGCGGTCCACCAGCCACAGCTGCCCGTAGAGGTCGTACGACGGGCGCAGCAGGTCGGCCCCGCGGTAGAGCGTGCGCACGTCGTCCGGGGTCGGGGGCCGACCGGGAACGCCGTCGCGGTCGGCCTCGAGGACCTCGTGCCCGTCGGCGCTGACCCCGGCGACGCGCTGGGCGAGCAGGTCGACGGCGATGCTGCGCACACCCAGGCGGAGCACTCCGAAGGGTCCGCTGACCCGCCTCTCGTGGCCCTCGCCGACCGAGACCACGCGCCCCTCGCGCAGGCCGAACAGGTCGGTGGAGGCGTACGCGACGGCCGGGTCGTAGCGGGACCAGGCGTCGACGGGCAGGTCCTCCCGACCGCCCGCGAGGTCGACGGGGGTGCCGGCGACCGTGACGCGCAGCCGGCGGACCCCCGGCACCTGCCTGAGCGTCCAGGCCAGCTGCGCGAAGAGCATCTCGAGGCGACGGCTGCCGAGGTCGAGCACGTCGGGGCTCAGGGGCACCTCCACGGTGCCGGTGCCGGAGACCGGGACGGAGATGCCGTCGAGTCTGGCGCCGGCCGGCACGAACGTCCGCTCGACGTCGCGCAGGGCCGGCTCGGGACCCTTGAGCAGCGCGGTGACCAGCAGCGTGGGCGTCTGCCGCCCGCGCGGCACGTAGACCGGCTCGGGCACCAGCACCTGCGCGGCCTGGTCGAAGAAGTACAGCAGGGCCTGCTGGTACTGGGTGTCGAAGTGGGTGCGGGGGATCAGCAGCCGGTCGGGCGGGTTGGCGATGCGCCACTGGCCGCGCTCCCTGACCAGGTGCAGCCGGTAGTCGTGGCCGCGTCCGGACGTCGGGTCGCCGAGCCAGCTGCCGCGCCCGTCGAGCTCGACGACCCCCCGCAGCCGGAGGTCGACCCCCTGGCGGGTGCTCACCAGCTGCTCGCTGTCGTAGACCACCGTGCCCCGCTGGGGCGCCCAGGTCCGGCTGCTGGCGGCGGTGAGGAACTGCCGCGCGACGTAGGTGGTCAGCGGCGTCGCGGTCATCGAGGTCAGGAACCCGTCGACGAGCGGCACCCGGTCGACCTTCGGTGTCGGCCCCGGGGGCGTGTAGTCCACGAGGGTGTCGCTCTCCGCCGCGTCGACGACGCCGGAGGAGTGCACCGACCCCGACCGGGGCAGGCTGACGCACCCGCTCGCGGCCAGGTCCAGCACCAGCGCCGCGACGAGGGCGACGAGCAGGACCACGGGTCGCCTGGGGGTGCGGGTCCGGGTCGCTCCCGGCCGGGGGCTCATGGTGTGCTCACCGGAGCGTCGGGCACGCCGGCCGGGTCGGGACCCACGTCGACGGGCACGAGCGGCAACGGGCTCTCGCCGATCGGGTCGCCCGCCAGCCGCGGCAGCGTGAGGCGGAACTGGGACCCCCGGCCGGGCTCCCCCCAGGCCTGCAGCCAGCCGCCGTGCAGGCGCGCGTCCTCCAGCGAGATCGACAGCCCCAGCCCGGTGCCGCCGCTCGTGCGCGCCCGGGCCGGGTCGGCGCGCCAGAACCGGTTGAAGACCATCGCCGCCTCTCCCGCCTTCAGCCCGACACCGTGGTCGCGGACCGCGAGCGCCGTGGCCCGCCCGTCGGAGTCCACGCGCACGGTGACGTCGGTGTGCTCGGAGTAGTCGATCGCGTTCGTGACCAGGTTGCGCACGATGCGCTCGACGCGGCGCGGGTCGACCTCCGCGACGCAGGGGCGGCGCCCGGAGACGACCACGACCCGGATGCCGCGGCGCTCGGCCAGCGGGCGGGTGGACTCCACCACCCGGTGCGCGAGGTCCACGATGTTGACGTCCTCGAGGTCCAGCACCGCGGCGCCGGCGTCGAAGCGGCTG
>JAICKK010000054.1 GCA_025927955.1 Nocardioidaceae bacterium | reverse complement strand
GCCAGGACCCGCAGCCGCAGCTCCTCGAGCCGCGCCTGCCCCCGGGCCAGGTCCACCAGCACCGACCGCACCTCACCGGCAGACATCGACCACACCGGCGCCTCGACCAGCCCGTCCAACCGGGCATGCAGACGCGTCGTGAAGTCCACGACCGGATGCCCGACCAGAGTGTCGACGGTGCTGCTCATGCAAGAGATTCTCCCACCCATCATCCCCACAAACGAGCACACGTTCGATACCTGTGGACCACGAAGCGAGCTCGTCGCCCGTCGTGCCGGCACAAGGAGGGCCCGCGCGGTGGCCGGCATCTCCGGAAGTGTGGCCGGACAAGGACGGGGTAACCGGTCGGCGTCGTGTCGCCCAGGCAGAGGAGATCACGTGCCGGTACCCCGACTCGTGGGACTGCAGGAGGGTCCCGTCTCACTCACGCTCGTCCGTCACGGGGAGAGCATCGGCAACGTCGCCGACGCGGAGGCCCGGGAGCGGCACGCGGACCGGTTGGACCTGGACATCCGCGACGCCGACGTCGAGCTGTCCGGGAACGGCCGTCGCCAGGCCGACGCCCTGTGCGCCTGGCTGAGCGACGCGGACGACAGCCATCGGCCGACCACGGTCGTGAGCTCGCCGTACCGTCGGGCGGCAGACACGGCGCTGCGGGCGGTCGGCGGGCTGGGGCTCGACGTGGTCTTCGACGAGCGGCTCCGCGAGCGGGACCTCGGGCTCTTCGACGGCCTGACCGGGCAAGGGATCCGCTCGCAGTACGCCGACGAGGCGAAGAGGCGCTCGAAGGTGGGCAAGTTCTACTACCAGCCACCCTCGGGTGAGAGCTGGGCCGACGTGGTGCTCCGTGTCCGGTCGCTGCTGGCCGACCTGCGGCACGGCTTCGAGGAGGCCCGGGTGTGGTTGTTCACCCACCAGGCGGTGATCATGAGCTTCCGCTACGTGCTCGAGGGTCTCGACGAGGAGCGGCTCCTGGACATCGACCGTACGTCGCACCTCGGCAACGTCTCGCTGACGACGTACACCCGTGGTGACGGAGGACTCGAGCTGAAGGCCTTCGGCGACACCAGCATCGTCGACGCCCACGACGCGGAGACGACCCGCGAGCCGCCGGCCGCCGAGGAGGCGGAGGCGAGTGGCTGAGCCGGTTCACGTGACCAGGTCGCTGCTGAGGGACTGGCAGCTGCCCCAGCCCGGGTCGAGCAAGCAGGCACGCGGCACCGTGCTGATGGTCGGCGGCAGTGCCAGCGTGCCCGGGGCGATGGTGCTGGCCGGGGAGGCGTCGCTTCGCGCGGGTGGCGGGAAGCTGCAGGTGGCGACCACCGACAGCGTCGCGTGCCAGCTCGCGGTGCTCATCCCGGAGGCCCTGGTGTCCCGGACGCCCGAGGTACCTTCCGGTGACATCGCCCCCGGTGCCGGAGACGAGATCGTGGCCCTGGCCGAGGCGGCCGGGGCCGTGCTGCTGGGTCCGGGGGTCACCCGTCCCGACGCGGCCGTGGCGCTGCTGGCAGCAGTGGTTCCCCGACTGAGCCACCAGGCGGTCGTCATCGACGCGCTCGGGTCGGCGTACGTCACCGCCGACCACGAGTGCCTGCGACACCTCGACTCCCCCGCTGTGCTCACCGTGAATCCCGGCGAGCTCGCGCACACCCTCGGCCGGGACCCGGACGAGGTCCACGAGGACCCGCTGGGAGCCACGCTGGAGCTGGCCGCGACAACACGTGCGGTCGTGCTGTGCGGCGGGTCGGGCAAGCACGTCGCCACTCCGGACGGCAGGGCCTGGCTGGTCACCGAGGGCTGTCCCGGGCTGGGAGTCTCCGGGTCCGGTGACGTCCAGGCGGGCATCGTGACCGGCCTCCTGGCCCGCGGTGCCGAGCCTGCCCAGGCCGCCGTGTGGGGTGCCTGGCTGCACGGCCGCAGCGGTGAGGTGCTGGCGGACTCCGTCGGTCCGGTCGGCTTCCTCTCACGCGAGCTTCCCGCGGTCGTCCCCAGGCTGCTCTCCGAGCTGTCGCGCTGAGCAGGCACCGGACCGTGGAGCAGCAACCGGACGCGATGTCGTGACCCTCGACCGGGCTACGCGCCGGGGGGCGAGTAGGTGAGCGCGGACGCGGACTGGAGCACGCCCTCGATGTCGGATGCCTCGACGAGCTCATGGGTCTCGAGGTGCTGGAAGCTGCCCGTGCTGCTCACGGCCAGGCTGACCGCCGCGGCGGCCGTGCTGTCCGGGACCTCGAAGATCACCATCCCGTCCCAGGCGCCGAACATGAGGTAGTAGGCATGCATCCGGCCGCCGGCCTGCTCGCACAGCGCGCCCACCGTCGCCGCCCGGTCGCTGGGCTTGTCCATGAACGCCTTCACGGTCTGCCCCGTGAGGGTGAAGAACACCGCGTACTTCGCCAAGGGATCCCTCCGATGCCATGGATGAGGGCCTGCGTCCTCCATCGTGCGCGCCGGAGGGGGCGGTGCCAATGGCCCATCGGTGTCACCGATGGCGTTCCCCTGGGCGGTGGGACAGCTCCCGCCCACGTCCGCTCGTCGCAGAGGATCGACCGCTCGGCGACGTGGCAGTGCGTCGCGGTTGCCGCTGTACGACGGCACCGGCAGCGTGACCTGCGTCGTCTCTCGGGAAGGACCCCAACATGGACCAGCACGGCGCCGGCCGCGACATCACGACGACGAGCGGCGTGGGACGCCGCTCGTTCCTCACCGGTCTGGGCGGCCTGGCCGCCTTCGCCGCGGTGGGACTGACCGGCTCACAGCCTCTGCGAACCGCCGGCGGCCTCTCGAGCGCCGCCGTTCGCAGCGCTGCCGCGGGGACCGTCCCGGCCGCCGACCAGGATCCCCTGGACCTGCTGAAGCGGATGATCTCCTTCGACACGGAGAACTTCGGCAACGGTGGGAAGACACGGCCGTTCGCCGAGATGCTGAAGGGCGTCTGGGACAGCGCCGGCGTCTCGTCGGAGATCATCCCGACCCCCCAGCCGGACAACGTGCACCTCATCGCGCGGATCAAGGGCACCACCTCGGCCGCGCCGGTGCTCATGCTCGGCCACTCCGACGTCGTGCCGGTCGAGCGCGACAAGTGGGACGTCGACCCCTTCGCCGGCGTCGTCAAGCAGGGCCAGATCTGGGGACGCGGCGCGCTCGACATGAAGGGGATGGACTCCGCCACCGTGAGCTCGCTGCTGCGCCACGTCAACGAGGGCGGCAGGTTCGAGCGCGACATCATCGTGCTGACCGACTGCGACGAGGAGGCCGGCAACTACGGCTCGGGCTGGCTGGCCGAGCAGCACTGGGACAAGCTCGACGCGGGCATGGTGCTCACCGAGGGCGGTTGGTTCCTGGCCCAGCGGGACAAGCAGACGCCCATGCTCATCACCGTGACCCGTCAGGACAAGGTCTACTTCAACCTGGACCTGACCGCCAACGGCCTGGCGACCCACTCCTCGAAGCCCAACCCCGATGCCGCCATCGTCAAGCTCTCCCGGGGGGTCGACGAGCTCGCCTCCTGGCTGGCGCCCGTGCACCTGACCCGGGTCACCCGCCGCTACTTCCGTGCGCTGGCCGACGCGACGAGCGACACCCACTTCGCCCGGGCGATCCACATGATGCTCGGCGCGCACTCACAGCACTCCCTCGAGCGGGCCGCGCGGCTGGTGGTCACGCGCTCGTCGTACCCATGGCTGCACAGCGCCCTCCTGCGGACCACCGCCGCCTTCGTGATCGAGGATGCGGGCTACAAGGAGAACGTCATCCCGTCGACCGCGCACGTGCGCGTCAACTGCCGCGGCATCCCGGGCGGCCAGAAGCCGAGGTACTTCCTGGCGCAGGTGCGCGCGATGATGCGGGGCCGCGACATCGAGGTGGCGCTGGCGACCCCGGAGGGCGTCACGGAGGCCGACTACCTCGACCAGCTGGACGCCACCTGGGCCACCGCGCCCGCCGACCTCGACACGCCCCTGTACTCCGCACTGGCGCACGCCGCGGCGCAGACCTATCCCGACGCCGTGTTCGCGCCGGCGCTCTTCGAGGCCGGCACCAGCCTGGGGCCGTGGAGGGCGCACAACATCCCCGGGTACGGCGTGTACCCCTACGTCATCGACAACGACCAGCTGATCGCGATGCACGGGAACAACGAGCGGATCTACGTCGACGCCCTCAGGCAGGGCACGGAGTTCATGTACCGCATGTTCGACCGCTTCCGGGTCTGACCCGGGTCAGCCGTCGACGCCGATGTCCTCGTTCCACAGCCCGGGCTGCTCCCGGATGAACGTCTCCATCATCGAGATGCAGGTCGGGTCGTCGAGCACGACGATGTCCACGTCGTGCTCGGCGAGCCAGTCGTGGCCGCCGTGGAACGTGGTGGCCTCGCCGATGACGACCCGGGAGATGCCGAACTGGCGGACCAGGCCGCTGCAGTACCAGCACGGTGACAGGGTCGTCACCATGGTGGTGCCGCGGTAGCTGCTCTGCCGTCCAGCGGCGCGGAAGGCGGCCGTCTCCGCGTGCACGGAGGGGTCGCAATCCTGCACCCGCCGGTTGCGACCTCGACCGAGGAGGGTGCCGTCGGCCGCGTAGAGGGCCGCACCGATCGGGACGCCACCCTCGGCGAGCCCCGCGCGGGCCTCCTCCACGGCGACGTCCAGCATGGCGTTGGGGTCGGGCAGACTCATGAGAGGGCGATCTCCTTCGGTGTCTCCGGTGCCGGCTGGGCGAGGGGCCTGAACAGCACCGCATAGGTTGCCGCCGCGAGCACGAACCCGACCACCGGCGTGACGTCCCCGATGCCTGGGTGCGCCTTGGCGACGGGTCCGACGTACAGGGTCTGGTCGGAGAACAGCAGGATCGACACGACCATCGCCACGACGAACGCGACCGGGCCGGCCCAGTTGGCGTAGGAGCGGGTGGTCATCGTGCCCTCGTCGAAGGAGCCGCGTCGCAGGAACCGGTCGGTGAGCACCACGCCGAGCCAGGGCGCCACCCAGTAGGCGATCACCAGCAGGAAGTTCTCGTACTTCGCGCCGGCGTCGCGCAGGCCGCTCCAGGCCACGAAGAAGCCGATGACCCCGAACACCGCCGCGACCAGCGCGCGGCGGATGCGGGTGGGCAGCCTGATCTCCAGCGCGAGGAAGGCCATGGACCCGGAGTAGATGTTGAGCACGTTGGCGCTGACGGCACCCAGCGCGATCGCCAGCAGCGTCAGGTCGGCGATGACGGTGGGCAGGTGCCCGGTGAAGGACGCGGTGGGGTTGTCGCCGTTGAAGCTGCCGATCGTGACCGCCGCGGCGCCGGCCAGCTCGAGGAGCACGCAGGAGACGAGCACGCCCAGACCCGCGAAGACGCCGACCCTGACCCGGCTCGTCGCCGGCGGGAGGTAGCGCGTGTAGTCCGAGGCGTAGGGGTTCCACCCGGCGGCGTACCCGAACGAGGCCGACGCCAGGACCAGGAAGCCGCCGATGCCGCCGCCTCCGGAGGGCGCCCGGAGGTCCGCCTTGGCGAACGTGACGGCGACGGCGATGAGGAAGATGACCGCCAGGACCGGGAAGGCGTAGCTCTCGAACAGCTGCACGAGGTTGTGCCCGAAGAAGGCCACGACGACCTGGACCGCGACGACGACGAGCAGGCAGAGGACGCTCGGCAGTCCCGTGAGCGTGTTCAGCGCCAGCGCGCCGCTGACGCTGTTGACCGCGAACCAGCCGATGCCCGCCATCACGGAGTTGATGACGGAGGGCACCGCGTTGCCGAGGAAGCCGAAGGCGCTGCGTCCGGCCACCATCTGCGGCAGGCCCGTCCTCGGCCCCATGGAGGAGAGGTAGCCGTGCGTGAGAGAGCCGAGAGCGGTGCCGAGGACGATGGCGGCGGCCGACTGCGCGAAGCTCAGGCCGAAGAACAGCGGACCGAGCACGCCCACGAACACGGTCGCGAACTCGAAGTTGGGCGACGCCCACGTCCACAGCAGCTGGACGGGTGAGCCGTGCCGCTCCTCGAGGGGGATGAACTCGACGCCGCCGGGCTCGACCGCGGCGACCTTGTCGCCGTAGTCGCGGTCGGCGAGGGGCAGGTCGACAGCACTCATCAGGGACGTCGCCGATGCATGAGGGTTCACTTTCGTCGGGCCATCGTGACAGCCGGAGACTAGCCCCTTGCCTGCCCGCAGGCACCCCCGCTACTCGCCAGGGTGCAGCGTCTGCCCGAACAGGTCGCCCCGGTCGTCGGTCCGGACCAGCACCTCGTCCATCTCCAGCTGGGCCAGCCCCTCCTCGGCACCCTGCTCGACCTCGGCCCAGGTCCGCGGAGCAGCGACGTAGGGTCGTTCGCGCCCACGCAGGGAGTACGGCGAGATGGTCGTCTTCGCGCCGGTGTTCTGGCTCCAGTCCAGGAACACCTTGCCGCCGCGCAGCGACTTCGTCATCCTCCACAGCACGAGGTCCGGGTGCTCGCGGGTCAGGTCACGTGCGACCTGCTGGGCGAGGTCGCGGACGCCGTCGGGGTCGAGCCGGCCAGGCAGCGCCGCGTACAGGTGGAGCCCCTTGCTGCCCGACGTGACGGGTGCCGCAGTGAGCCCGAGGTCGGCGAGCCGCTCCCGCACCAGGAGGGCCACCGCGCAGCACTCCCGCAGGCCGGCCGGCGCACCGGGGTCGAGGTCGACCACCATCCGGTTGGGGTTGCGGGGCCGGCCGTTGCGTCCCACCGTCCACTGGTGGACGTGCAGCTCGAGCGAGGCGAGGTTGGCGAAGTAGGTCAGGTCCGCCAGCGTCTCGATGACCGGGAACATGATCCGGTCCCCTCCGCCACCGCGAGACCCCGACGAGGGCACCGTGACGGTGCGGACCCAGTCCGGGACACCGTTCGGCACGTTCTTCTCGAAGAACTGGCCCTCCTCGGTCCCGTGCGGCCACCGGATGCGCGTGACCGCGCGACCCGCGAGGTGCGGCAGCAGGACGGGCGCGACACGGGCGTAGTAGCTGAGCACCTCGCCCTTCGTCGTGCCCGTCGCCGGGTACATCACCTTGGAGAGGTTGCTGATCTTCAGCGTGCGCCCGTCGACGTCGACCCGGACGTCCTGCGACGCCTCAGCCATCGCGCGCCTCCAGGTCCTCGGCCGCGAGGTCCTCGCGGATGCCGAGGTAGCTCGGCTGCCGCAGCCGCATGCCCGGCGTCAGCCCCAGGGACGCGACCTCCACGACGACCTCCGGCCGCACCCAGCGCGTCCCGAGGGCGTCGACGCGTGGCACCTCGTCGCAGAACGGCGACCGGCCGGCGACCAGTGGCGCGAGCCGCTCGACGAGGACCTTCCCCACCCTGCCGGTGATCCCGCTGCCGACGCGCCCGCGGTAGGAGAGTCCCTCGGCCGTGGGCTGGCCGACGAGCACGGCGCCGAGCCTGGTCTCGCTGTCGGTCTCGAGACGCCAGCCTCCGACGACGCACGACAGCGTGGGGCGGTGCGGGAACTTGAGCCAGTCCGTCGAGCGCCGGCCCGGGACGTACGGCGAGGCCCGCAGCTTGGAGACGATGCCCTCGAGCCCCTGCTGCTCGGTGGCCGACAGGAGCATTCCGCCGTCGTCGTAGGTCGCGGGGACCTGCCAGCTGGGCCCGCGCAGGTCGAGCGCCGTGAGCCGGGCCCGCCGCTGCGACAGGGGAAGCCCCATCAGGTCCTCGCCGTCGAGCCGGAGCAGGTCGAAGACGATCAACGTGACCGGGTTGGCCTTCGCGAGCTGCTCGGCGCGTCGAGCGTTGCGCACGTGCATCCGGTCCGCGATGGCGGAGAACCTCGGGACGCCGTCGGCCAGGGCGACGAGCTCGCCGTCGAGCAGCGCGTCGTGACCGCTCAACCGCCCCTCGGCCAGGTCGCGAAGCTCGGGGTAGGCGACGGTCACCTCGTTCTCGTTGCGGCTCCACAGGCGGACGGTGCCGTCGGCCACGTCCACCAGCACCCGCACCCCGTCCCACTTGACCTCGTGCAGCCACTCCGGGCCCGACGGCACCTGCCGTCCTCGGGTGGCGAGCATCGGTCGCATGGCCCCATCGTGGCGCACGGCCCGGCAGGACGCCGTACGGGTGTCGGATGCGCCATGATGGGCAACACAACCGAGCCCGTCGAAGACTCACTCGTGACCGGAGGAGCGTCCCATGCGTGCGATCTGGAAAGGCGCGGTGTCCTTCGGACTCGTCAGCGTGCCGGTGAAGCTGTACGCCGCCACCGAGAGCCACGACATCTCCTTCCGGCAGGTGCACGCCAAGGACGGCGGCCGGATCAGGTACCAGCGGGTGTGCAGCGTCGACGGCGAGGAGGTCGCCTACGCCGACATCGCCAAGGGCTACGAGACCGAGGACGGCCAGATGGTGGTCCTCGACGACGAGGACCTCGCCGAGCTGCCGGCCAGCAGCAGCCGCGAGATCTCGGTCGAGAAGTTCGTGCCCAGCGACCAGATCGACCCGATGTGGCTGGAGAAGTCGTACTACCTCGAGCCGGACAAGGCGGCCGCCAAGCCCTACGCGCTGCTGCGTGAGGCGCTCAAGGAGGCCGACCGGGTGGCTGTCGTCACGGTGTCCATCCGCACCCGGATGACCACCGCGGTCCTGCGCGTGCGCGACGACGTCATCGTGATGCAGACCATGCTGTGGCCCGACGAGGTGCGCAAGCCGGACTTCGCCGGCCTGGACGCGACCGAGCACGCGGCGAAGCCCAACGAGCTGAAGATGGCCAAGCTTCTCGTGGAGACCCTGGCCGGGGACTACGACGCCGACGACTACGAGGACGACTACCAGAAGGCCGTCGAGGCGCTGGTGCAGGCCAAGCTCGAGGGCGGCGAGGTCAGGGCCCCGGAGGAGCCCCGCAAGGCGACCGGCGAGGTCGTGGACCTGCTCGCGGCCCTGCAGCGGTCCGTCGACGCGGCCCGGTCCTCGCGCGGGGAGGGCTCGGCGGCCGACGAGGCCACCGCGGCCTCCGACGATGACGACTCGGCCGGCTCGGCGCGCTCGGAGTCGACCACCGGGAAGAGGCCGGCGGCGAAGCGGGCCGCCAAGAAGTCGACGACCAGGAAGGCGGCCGAGAAGAAGGCAGCAGAGAAGAAGGCGTCCCCGAAGAAGGCATCCGCGAAGAAGGCGGCCGCCAAGAAGGCCAGCTGAGGTCCCGCCTGCTCGCGGGCGGTAGGCGGGAGCGGCCCCCCGGCGCCCGTGGGTCAGGACGCGACCGCGCAGCGGCGCAGGGCCAGGACCACGAGGGCACGGGTGACCTCGACCAGCTGGTCGAGGTCCACCTTCTCGAGCGGTGAGTGCGCGTCCTCCATGTCGCCGGGTCCGTAGTGCAGCGTGGGGATCCCCCCGATGCCGGTGTAGAGCCGCAGGTCGCTGCCGTAGACGCCGCGGGCGAGCGGTGGCCGCGCACCACCCGTCGCCGCGACGGCGGCGGACATCTCGCTCACCAGGAGATGGTCGTCGTCGGTGCTACCACTGGCGAACTGCCCGCCGGGCCAGGTCACCACGGGGCGGTTCTCCCGCAGCCACGGGTCCCGCAGCGCCACGTCGGTGACGACGTCCTCGAAGCGGGCCCGGGCCAGCCGAGGGTCCTCCCCGAGCTGGACGCCGAAGCGCCCTTCGGCCAGCAGCCGGTCGGGCACGTTGCTGGACCACTCCCCCGAGCGCACCACACCGAACGACAGGGCGTACGGCGGGTCGGCGACGAACCCGGGCTCGGGGTCGCGGTTGCGCTCGGCCTCGAACGCGAGGAGGGCGGCGTGCACGGGCAGGAAGGCCTCGAAGGCGCTCACGCCACGTCGGCGCATCGACCCGTGGGCCGAGCGCCCGGCCACCTCGATCCGGAACGTCAGGGCGCCCGCCGTCGCGGTGATGATGCGGGCACTCGTCGGCTCGGTGATCACCGCGGCCTCGCCGAGGTGGCCGCGCCGCAGGGTGGCGAAGGCGCCCAGCCCGCCGTCCTCCTCGCCCACCACGCAGTGGACCGCCAGCGGGCGCTCGAGGGCGACCCCGGCACCGGCCAGCGTGCGAGCCACCGCGATGTTCGCGGCGACCCCCGCCTTCATGTCCACCGCCCCGCGACCGTAGAGGGCACCGCCGCGGACCTCCGCGAAGAACGGGTCGACCCCGAGCCAGCTCTCCGGGTCGCCGGGAGGGACGACGTCGAGATGGCCCTGCAGCACGAGGGCAGGCATCTGCGCCCCGGCGCCGCCCGGACCGGTCGCGCTCCCGGTGCCGCCCAGGGTCGCGACGACACCGACCGCCCGGGACCGGACGACCTCGGCTCCGGGGAACCAGGGGTCGGCGGCGAGCTCGTCGAGGTCGATGTCCCAGCGGTCGACGTCCAGGCCGAGGCCGCCCAGAACGCCGGCGGCGGTCTCCTGGACCTCCGCCTCGGCGTCGCTGCCCCCGATGCTGGGGATGCGCACGAGCTCGACCAGCGACTCGACGAGCGCCTGCTCGTCCACGTGGTCGAGGACCCGGCGCTCGAGCTCGGTGAGGTCCTCTGGCGTCATGGGTCCGAGTGTGCAGCACCCGTCGGGCCGCCGCTCAGGCGCGTGCCGCGCGGGACCCGGGCACGCGCTCGGGCGCCCAGCGCCCGCCGGGGTCGACGTGGGAGAGCACCCCCTCCGCCGTCGACGGCAGCCCCACGAAGTCTCCGCGGGCCACGTCGCAGCCGAGCTCGGCCAGCCGCTCGAGCTGCTCGAGGGTCGTGACGCCGTCGGCGCCTGCGCGGATGCCGAGGGCGTGGGCCATCGAGATCGTCGCGCCGACGACGGCCCCGGCGGGCTCGTCGTGGCCGAGTGCCGCGACGAAGGACGGATCAAGGCTGACCAGGTCCCACCGGTGCGCACTGAGCAGGCTCATGGTCGACCGGCCGGTGCCGAACCCCGCGACCGCCAGCCGGACTCCCAGCTCGTGCAGCTGCGTCAAGGTGGCCAGCGCCGCCTCGTCGAGGACGCCACCGGGCCGGAGCTCCACCCACAGCCGTCCCGCGGTCCCGTCCGCCGCGGCCAGGGCCCGCGAGACCGTCTCGGCCAGCTGCGGGTCGGCGAGCTGGCCCGCTGCGAGCGCCACGGTGACGGCCGGAGCGAGGCCGAGAGCCGCCTGCCAGCCTCGGCGCGCCTCCAGCGCCTGCGTGAGCACCGTCGAGAACAGCTCCTGGCTGCGGCCCGCGGACTCGACCGCGGGGAGGAACCGGTCCTCGTCGAGCGACCCGCAGGTGGGGTGCTGCCAGCGGGGGCGGGCGCGCACGCCGAACAGCTGACCCGTCTCGGGCTCGACCTGAGGCTGGTACCGGCAGACCGCACGGTCGGACACCGCCGCCGAGGAGACGTCGCGCTCGACCTCGACCCGTTCTCGGACCTGCGCGACGAGCCGCTCGTCCGCGCGTGCGACCTGGCCCCGCCCCCGTCGCTTCGCCTCGTAGAGCGCCAGGTCGGCGGCCCCGAACAGCTGCGCGGCCGAGGTGTCGGGACCGCCGAGAGCCAGCCCCGCGGACAGCGACGCGGGGACCTCGCGGGTCGAGCCGCCCTCGGCCAGCGGAACGGGCCGGCAGAGTGTCGCGAGGATCCGGTCGCAGACGGCATCCACGGTGACCGCGTCGGCGCCGGTCAGCAGGACCACGAACTCGTCGCCGCTGATCCGGGCGACGAGGTCCTCCGCACGCACGCTCGCCCGCAGCCGTCGGGACAGCTCCACGAGGAAGAGGTCGCCGGCGGAGTGGCCGTAGGTGTCGTTCACCCGCTTGAAGTGGTCCACGTCGCAGACCAGGAGCGCCACGCCGCCGTCCGCCGAGCCGCCGTGCCCCAGCGCCGCGCCGAGGGCCTCGGCCAGCACGGCCCGGTTGGGGAGCCCCGTGAGCACGTCGTGGGAGGCCCGGTGGCGCAGCTCTGCCTCGACCTGCCGCCCGTCGCGCAGGTCGCTGACCAGCGCGGCCAGGATGAACGCCGTGGACACCGAGACCACCAGGAACATCTGCAGCAGGGTGACCGCGTGCTGACGCGGACCGTCCACGTGCGCGAACGGCCCGGCGCCCGCCCACGTCACGTAGGTCGACACGAACGCCACGACCATCGACAGCACCGAGACGGTGAGCATGCCGAAGCGCAGCGCCGCCCAGGTGAAGAACGGGATCAACAGGTACGCCATGGTGGCCGTCCACGATCCGCCGAGGTCGCTGAACACCAGGATCGTCACGGCCAGCGCGCTCGCGGCCATGGCCAGCGCCTCCCACCGTGAGCGCCGGTGCCACTCCGTGCGCCGGGCTCCCCACGCGAGGATGACGGGGGTCACCACCAGGACGCCCAGGGCGTCTCCGATGACGAACTTCGGCCACGTCTGCCCCAGGGAGGCGCCGAGCCCCAGCACCGTCGCCGCGGTGCCGATGCTGGCCCCGACGAGCGGCCCGGCCACGACGGCCAGGCCGAGGAACTCCAGGAGCCGGGGCAACGGTGTCAGCGCGCCGTGCCGGTTGCCGACCCAGCGCAGCAGGGTCGCGGCCACCAGCGGCTCCACGACGTTGCCGACGGTCCAACCCAGGCAGACGGCCACCGGGTACCCGCGGGAGAGGTCCCCGCCCAGCTCGGCGACGGCGACACCGGCCAGCAGCCACCCCCACAGCCGGCGAGGCAGGACCAGCAGCGTGCCCAGGCTCAGCCCCGCCGCGGGCGCCAGCCCGGCGCCGTCGCTGACGGGGTGGAAGAGGCTGGCCGCGAGCTGCGAGATCGCCAGGTAGGCCACCGCCATCGACACGAGCGCCAGCGGCCCGGCTCCCCGCAGCCGTCCCACGTCGAGGACCGCCCGGTCCTGGCGGCGCCGCGACGGCGTCTGCCGGAGGATCTCGCGCATCACGCTCCCCTCGCGCCCCTCGCGCCCTGGGCTCAGCCTAGGCCGCGGTACCAGCCGAGGCGGGTGGCGCTCACCGGCGGGTGAGCAGCGTCCGCACCACGCGCAGGCCCACGGAGAGACGGGCCAGGTCCGCGTGCTCCTCGGCGCAGATCTCCTCCAGGGTGCCGACCGCGCGGGACACCACGACCGTGTCCTGCTCCTCCCAGTCCGCGATCCGCACGGGCATCGGCTTGTCCACGTCGGTGGTGGCCAGCACCTGGGCGGTCAGCTGGGCATGGACCGCGTGGAGGTCGTCTCTCAGGGCGGCGCGCGCCATGGTCTGCCACCGGTCGTTGCGGGGCAGCGCCAGGATGCGGGTCACCAGCGCCGGCAGCCCGAGCCGCTCCCCGAGCGCGAAATGCAGCCGGGCGACGTCGACGGCGTCGAGGTCGTCGCGACGCGCGGTCTCCACGATGTTCAAGACGGTGTACGCCGGAGGCAGCACGGCGACCTTCCCGGCGAGGTCCTCGGGAACGCCGTGGCCGACGAGGTCGGCCATCCGCGCGGAGAACGCCTCGTGCTCGCGCCCGCTGAGCAGCGACGGCAGCTCCTCGACGACCCGTTGGGCGACCACGCCGAACAGCTCCACGGTGGCCTCGCTGTCCATCGGTGGGCGACGGTTGTTGATCAGCCAGCGGGACGCCCGCTCGACGAGGGTCCGCACCTCCAGCCGCATCCGCGTCTGGACCGCGGCGTCGATGCGGTTGTCGTAGGAGCCGATCTCCTCGATGAGCGAGGGCGACCCGAAGATCTCCCGCGCCACGAAGTTCGCCCGCACCAGCTCGGCGGCGGAGGCCCCGGTCTCCTGCGAGAGCCGGTGGAAGAACGTGATGCCCGCACCGTTGACCAGGTTGTTGACCACGCTGGTGACGATGATCTCCCGCCGCAGCGGGTGGCTCTCCATCCGGTCGCGGTAGGTCTGGCGCATCTGCTGGGGGAAGTAGGAGAACAGGTCGGTGCGCAGGAACGGGTCGTCGGCGATGTCGGTGTGGATCAGCTCCTCCGCCAGGACGATCTTGGTGTAGGCCAGGAGCACCGAGAGCTCCGGCACCGACAGCCCCTCCTTGCGCTCGCGGCGGTCGGCGACGGCCTTGCGGCTCGGCAGCGCCTCGAGGTCGCGGTCGAGCAGCCCCTGGCGCTCCAGCCTCCGGATCCAGTCCTCGTGCACGTGGAGCAGCTGCGGGGCCTGGATCGCGGCGTTGGCGAGCGCGTGGTTCTGCTCGGCATTGTCCCGCAGCACCAGGTGTCCCACCTCGTCGGTCATCGACGCCAGCAGCTCGTTGCGCTGCTTGGTGGTGAGGTCGCCGTCGGCGACCACCTGGTCGAGCAGGATCTTGATGTTCACCTCGTGGTCGGAGGTGTCCACCCCGGCGGAGTTGTCGATGAAGTCCGTGTTGATCCGGCCGCCCCTCCCGTCGCAGCCTCGCCGCGCGTACTCGATGCGGCCGCGCTGGGTCAGGCCGAGGTTGCCGCCCTCCCCGACGCTGCGGCAGCGCAGCTGGTGGCCGTCGACGCGGATGGCGTCGTTCGCCTTGTCGCCTACCTCCGCGTCGGTCTCGGTCTCGCTCTTGACGTAGGTCCCGATGCCGCCGTTCCACAGCAGGTCCACGTCCGCGAGCAGGATGGCACGCATCAGCTCGGCCGGCGTCAGCTTCGTGACCGAGCTGTCCAGCCCCAGCGCCTCCCGCACCTGCGGGCTGATCGCGATGGACTTCTCCTTGCGGGAGTGCACCCCGCCCCCCTCGGAGATGAGCGTGGTGTCGTAGTCCTGCCAGCTGGACCGGGGCAGCTCGTAGAGGCGCTTGCGCTCGGCGAACGACGTCTGGGCGTCGGGTGTGGGGTCCAGGAAGATGTCGCGGTGGTCGAAGGCGGCGACCAGCCGGATGTGCTCGGAGAGCATCATGCCGTTGCCGAAGACGTCGCCGGACATGTCGCCGATGCCGACACAGGTGAAGTCCTCGCTCTGGCAGTCCACGCCCATCTCGCGGAAGTGCCGGCGCACCGACTCCCACGCGCCGCGCGCGGTGATGCCCATCGCCTTGTGGTCGTAGCCGACCGAGCCGCCCGAGGCGAAGGCGTCACCCAGCCAGAAGCCGTACGCCTGCGCGACGCCGTTGGCGATGTCGGAGAAGGTCGCGGTGCCCTTGTCCGCGGCCACCACCAGGTAGGCGTCGTCGCCGTCGTGGCGCACGACCCGGTCCGGGGGCACCGCCGTGTCGCGGACCAGGTTGTCGGTGATGTCGAGGAGGCCGCAGATGAACGTCTTGTAGCACTCGACGCCCTCGGCCAGCCACGCCTCGCGGTCGATCGGGTCGGGCAGCTGCTTGCAGAAGAAGCCGCCCTTGGCGCCGACCGGGACGATGACGGTGTTCTTCACCATCTGGGCCTTGACCAGCCCCAGCACCTCGGTGCGGAAGTCGTCGCGCCGGTCCGACCACCGCAGGCCACCACGGGCCACCGCGCCGAAGCGCAGGTGCACCCCCTCGACGCGGGGGGAGTAGACGAAGATCTCGAACTTCGGCCGCGGAGCCGGAAGGTCGGGGATCGCGTCGGGCTGCAGCTTCAAGGAGATGTAGGACTTCGGCCCCCCGTCGGAGTCGAGCTGGAAGTAGTTGGTGCGCAGGGTGGCGCGGATGGCGACGAGGTAGGACCGCAGGATCCGGTCCTGGTCGAGGCTGGCCACGTCGTCGAGGGCCTTCTCGATGTGCTGCTGGATCTGCTGGCTGCGGTCGGCGCGGCCGGCTCCCGCCTCGCGGTCCTCCCCGTCGGGACCGGGGTCGAAGCGGGCCTCGAACAGCTCGACGAGCGCCCTGGTGATCTCGACGTTGTTGGCCAGCGCGTCCTCGATGTAGTCCTGCGCGAACGGGGTGCCGCCCTGGCGCATGTACTTCGCGTACGCGCGCAGCAGCGTGGCCTGTCGCCAGGTCAGGCGCGCGTTGAGCACCAGGGCGTTGAAGCCGTCGACCTCGTTGTCGCCCTGCCACACCGCGTTCACGGCGTCCTGGAACAGCTCCCGGCTGCCCTCGGGCAGCTCACGGGGGAAGCGCAGCCCGAAGTCGTAGATGTGCGACTCCCGCTGCAGGCCGTCCAGGCTGTACGGGCGCTCGTCGACCACCTCGACACCCATCGAGGAGAGGATCGGCAGCACGCCGCTGAGCGACAGCGGCGCGCCGGTCCGGTAGATCTTGAGCCGCGCCTCCTGCGGGCCGGCGTCCATCACCTGGTAGTAGGACAGACCGAGCCCGTCCTCGTCGGCGAGGCTCTCCAGCCGTCCCATGTCGACCGCTCCGGTCCGCGGCGGGTAGTCCTCCTTGTAGGCCTCGGGGAACGAGTCGGCGTACGTGCGCGCGAGCAGGGCGCCGTCCTCCTCGCCGTACTCGGCGTGCGCGGCGGCGACGAAGTCGTCGCGCCAGGACCGGGCGGCCTCGGCGAGACGGCGCTCCACCTCGGCGTGGTCGAACTCCCCCACCGTCTCGCCCGGCTTCGGGCGCACCACGAAGTGCAGTCGCGCCAGCATCGACTCGCTGACCCGGGCGGTGTACTCGATGGAGTCGCCGCCGAGCTCTCGCTTCAGGATGCCGGCGATGCGTTCGCGCACCGCCGTGGTGTAGCGGTCGCGAGGCAGGTAGACCAGGCAGGACAGGTAGCGCCCGTAGGTGTCCCGGCGCACGAACAGGCGCAGCTGGCGACGTTCGCGCGTGTGGAGCACGGCCTCGGCGATCGGCACCAGCTCGTCGATCGGGGTCTGGAACAGCTCGTCTCGCGGGTAGGTCTCCAGCACGTCCATGAGCGCCTTGCCGGTGTGGCTCTGCGGCGCGAAGCCGGCGGCGTCGACGACCTGCTTGGCCTTGACGCGGATCACCGGGATGCGGGTGAGGGACTCGGTGTAGGCGGCCGAGGACAGCAACCCGAGGAACCGGCGTTCCCCCACGACCTCCCCCTGCTCGTCGAACGTCTTGACCCCGACGTAGTCGAGGTAGACCGGACGGTGCACCGTCGACCTCGAGTTCGCCTTGGCCAGCACCAGCAGGGTCTTCTCGCGGGCCTTGTCACGCACCAGCGGGGGCAGCTTGGTGGCGCTGGCCGACATGTCCTGGTCGGAGCGAAGGATGCCGAAGCCGGTGCCCGCCACGGCACGCAGGGAGACGTCGTCGGACCCGTCGCCGGCGCCCTCGAGGCGGTACTCGCGGTAGCCCAGGAACGTGAAGTGCGCGTCCGCGAGCCACCGCAGCAGCGCCTGGCCCTCCGTGACCTCCTCCGGGGGCAGCGACACCGGAGGGTGCTGCTCCAGCTCGTCGATGATCTCCAGGGCCCGCGCGTGCATCTTCGGCCAGTCCTCGACGGCCTCGCGGACGTCGAGGAGCACCTTGGCGAGCGCCCGCTCGATCTCCTCACGCTGCCGGGCGCTCGACTCGCGCCCGATCTCGATGTGCATCCACGACTCGCGGAAGATGTCGTGGGACTTCTCGGGCTCATCGGTCCGGTCGAGCGCGTCGAAGTCGGTGAACACCTCCCGGAGCTCGCCCGCGACGTCGCGGCGCACCAGGATCTGCGGGTGCACGACGATGTGCACCTCGCGGTGCTCGTCGTTGAGCTCCATGGTGACCGAGTCCACGAGGAACGGCATGTCGTCGGTGACGACCTCGACGACCGTGTGGCCACCTGCGGACCAGCCGTGCTCGGACACGGTCGGGGTGAACACCCGGATGTTCGCGGTGCCCTGCGGCCGGTGCTGCGCGAGCCGGTACTGGCTCATCGTCGCGCCGTACAGGTCGACCTCACTGCGGTCGAGGATGTCCTCGAGCGCGACGTGCCGGTAGAAGTACCTCAGCAGGTCCGCGGACTTGTGCCCGGGAGGGCCACCGGTGCTCTTGCGGCCCTCGGCGAAGGAGGCCGCCCTCTCCAGCAGGTCGTCACGTCGGCCGCTTGCGGCCCCGTCCAGCGTCGTCGACACGCAGCATCAACCTCTGTCGTCCACGGTGCACGTCGTTGTGCCACCCCGTCCGACACTAGCCCTTCCGCCGCGTGTCGCACGCTCGGGAGGGCCCTCACAGCACCGAGCGCAGCTCCCACAGCAGGGGGTAGTAGCGAAGGTCGAGCCGCGAGCGCAGGTACCCGGCGCCCGAGGACCCACCGGTGCCGGTCCGGGCGCCGATCATCCGCTCCACCATCACGACGTGCCGGGCCCGCCAGCCGGCCGCCAGCTCGTCGTGCTCGAGCAGCGCCTCGGCCAGGGCCCAGACGTCGCCGTACGTCGAGCGGTCGTGCGCGGCCCGTCGCAGGGAGCCCACGACCTGCTCGTCGTCGCCCACCGGGAGGCCGCGCCCCGCCAGCACCGCGAGGAACGCCTCCCACAGGGTCGGCTCGGCCAGCCGCCGGTGCAGCCGGGCGCGCTCGGCGTCGGTCAGCCCGCGGAAGCGCTCGACGAACGACGGGTCCTTGGCGCCGGAGAGGAACTCCAGCTCCCGGAACTGCACCGACTGGAACCCGCTGGCCGGGGCGAGGGCCTGTCGGAACTGGAGGAAGTCCTGCGGGGTCATGGTCTCCAGCACGTCGACCTGCTGGACCAGCACCCGCTCCACGACGTGCATGCGCTCCAACAGGTGCTGGGCCCACCAGAGCCCGTCCCGCCGGGCCCCCGACCGGTTCCCCCCGGTCCGGTTCGCCCCGGTCCGGTTCGCTGGCCCGGCCGCGGCCAGCATGGCGTCGCGGGCAGCCGTCGCCTCGTGCAGCAGCAGCTGGAACCAGAGCTCGTAGACCTGGTGGATCGTGATGAACAGCAGCTCGTCGTGCGCCGGCGGGTCGGACTCGGGGCGCTGCGCCGAGAGCAGGTCCTCCAGGCGCAGGTAGCTCCCGTAGGTCAGCCGGGCGCCGGTCTCCCCGAACGCGACCTGCTCGCCGTCCCACTCCCCGGTGACCCCGTCGCCACGCGCGCCCGATGCCCTCACAGGGCGCAGCGTAGGCCACTGTGGGCCGGGAGCCGCCGATGCGCCAGGATGGTCCCCGCTCCCGTGAAAGGACGCTCGATGAAGTTCTCCCACGACCTGACCTACGACGCGGCGCCCGAGGTGGTCCTGCAGATGCTCGCCGACCCCGCGTTCCGGGAGCGGGTGTGCCAGGCGATGCACACCGTCCGCCACGACGTGACGGTCGACGGGTCGGGGGCCGGGATGACGGTGGTCGTCGACCAGTCCCAGCCCACCCGGGGCGCCCCGGCGTTCGTCGAGAGGTTCATCGGCGACGCGGTCCGGATCGTGCGGCGCGAGTCCTGGCAGGACGTCACGCACGCGACGCTGGCCGTCGAGGTGCCCGGCAAGCCGGCCCGCATCGACGGTGGCATCCGGCTGGTCGGCCGCGACGGCTCCACCGTGCAGACGGTCAGCGGGAACGTCGAGGTCCGCATCCCGCTGGTCGGCGGCAGGGTCGAGGACCTGGTGGCGGACACGTTCCGCTCGGCGCTGCACGCGGAGGAGCGGGTGGGCCGCTCCTGGCTCGCCGGGGACCGCTGACCCTCAGCCCAGGTCCATGTACGGGTACCGGTAGTCCGTCGGCGGCACGAACGTCTCCTTGATCGAGCGCGGCGAGGTCCAGCGCAGCAGGTTCGACGGCGCACCCGCCTTGTCGTTGGTCCCCGACGCCCGGGCACCACCGAACGGCTGCTGCCCGACCACGGCACCGGTGGGCTTGTCGTTGATGTAGAAGTTGCCGGCGGCGAAGCGCAGCGTCTCCTGCGCCCACGCGATGACCCCGCGGTCCTGGGCGATGATGGAGCCGGTGAGGGCGTACGGCGCGAAGCTCTCCATCTGCGCGACGACGGGCGCGAAGTCGGCGTCGTCGAAGACGTGCACGGCGAGGATCGGGCCGAAGTACTCGGTGTTGAACATCTGATCGGTCGGGTCGGCGCCCTCGACGACGGTCGGCCGCACGAAGTAGCCCACGGAGTCGTCGACCTGGCCACCGGCCAGCACCTGCAGGCTCTTCGACCGCTTGGCGCGGGCGATGGCCTTCTTGTGCTTGGCGAACGCCCGGTCGTCGATCACCGCGCCCATGAAGTTCGAGAAGTCGGTGACGTCGCCGACCGCGATCCCGTTCACGTCGGCGACGAGCTGGTCCCTGATCCGCCGCCACAGCGAGCGGGGCACGTAGGCACGCGACGCCGCCGAGCACTTCTGGCCCTGGAACTCGAACGACCCGCGCAGCAAGGCGACCCGCAGCGCGTCGGGGTCGGCGGAGCTGTGCGCGACGATGAAGTCCTTGCCGCCGGTCTCACCGACGAT
>JAICKK010000261.1 GCA_025927955.1 Nocardioidaceae bacterium | reverse complement strand
GCTGGCCGACAACCACACGGTGATCCCGGGCCTGTACGCCGCCGGTGAGGTGGCTTGCGTGTCCGTGCACGGCGCCAACCGGCTCGGCACGAACTCCCTGCTCGACATCAACGTCTTCGGCCGGCGCGCGGGCATCTACGCGGCCGAGTACGTCCAGACCACCGGCTTCGACGAGCTGCCACCGAACCCCGAGGCCGCCGTCGTCGCGATGGTCGAGTCCATGCGGGACGCGGGCGGGACCGAGCGGGTCGCCGCGATCCGCTCGGAGCTCCAGGCCACCATGGACATCAACGCCCAGGTGTACCGCACGGAGGGCTCGCTCAAGCAGGCGCTCGCGGACCTCGAGGGGCTCAAGGCCCGCTACGCGCGGGTCTCGGTGCAGGACAAGGGCCACCGGTTCAACACCGACCTCCTCGAGGCCATCGAGCTCGGCTTCCTCCTCGACCTCGCGGAGGTCCTGGTCACCTCGGCGCTGGCTCGCAACGAGTCCCGCGGGGGTCACTTCCGGGAGGACTACCCGACGCGCGACGACGTCAACTTCATGCGGCACACGATGGCCTACCGCGAGCTGGACGCCGACGGCACCACCCGGATCCGGCTGGACTACAAGCCGGTCGTCGAGACGCGCTACAAGCCGATGGAGCGGAAGTACTAGATGGACGTCACGGTCAAGATCCTCCGCTACAACCCGGAGGTCTCCGAGGAGGCCACCTGGCAGAGCTACCACGTCACTGCCGAGCCGACCGACCGGGTGCTCGACGCGCTGCACAAGGTCAAGTGGGACATCGACGGGTCGCTGACCTTCCGCCGCTCCTGCGCCCACGGCGTGTGCGGGTCGGACGCGATGCGGATCAACGGCAAGAACCGGCTGGCGTGCAAGACGCTGCTCAAGGACGTCAACCCCACCGCGCCGATCACCGTGGAGCCGATCAAGGGCCTGCCGGTGCTCAAGGACCTGGTCGTCGACATGGAGCCGTTCTTCGACGCGTACCGCTCGGTGATGCCGTTCCTGGTGACCACCGGCAACGAGCCGACCCGTGAGCGCATCCAGTCGCAGAAGGACCGCGACCGCTTCGACGACACGACCAAGTGCATCCTTTGCGCCGCGTGCACGACGTCGTGCCCCGTCTACTGGAGCGACGGCCAGTACTTCGGACCGCAGGCGATCGTGGGTGCCCACCGGTTCATCTTCGACACCCGTGACGAGGGCACCGACCAGCGCCTGGAGATCCTCAACGACAAGGAGGGCGTGTGGCGCTGCCGCACGACCTTCAACTGCACCGAGGCCTGCCCGCGCGGCATCGAGGTCACCAAGGCCATCCAAGAGGTCAAGCGCGCCCTGATCTTCCGTCGCTGACCGCCGAGGCGTCCCGTTCCGCGCTCCGCTTCACGCCGAGGCGTCCCGTTCCGCGCTCCCCCTCACGCCGAGGCGTCCCGTTCCGCGCTCCGCTTCACGCCCAGGCGTCCCGTTCCGCGCTCCGCTTCACGCCCAGGCGTCTCTTTCCGCGCTCCCGGGCCGGCCTGTTCCACAGGACGGGACGCCTCGGCGCACTCCCGACCACGGAACGGGACGCCTCGGCGCACTCCCGACCACGGAACGGGACGCCTCGGCGAGCAACCGGGGGGAGAGAGGGTCAGGAGTCGAGGCGCACGGGTGGGCGGTCGCCGTGCTCGGAGGCGTCGCTCGCCCGCCAGGCGCGGTACCCGAGCCGGGCGAGCACGGCGGCGATGACCAGGTTGACGACGATCAGCACCGTGTGGGCGACCCAGTAGCCGGTCGGGCGGTCCTCCCCGCGGGCGTGCGCCGCCGCGAGGTTCTTGGTGAAGGTCGCGTAGGTGAGGACGTTCCAGGCGGCGATGGCGAGGAAGAGGGCGGCGTGCTTTCGTCGGAGCTTCACGACCCCATCCTGCCGGACCGGCCCGGCACCCCCTCGAGCGCCTCCATCACCGTGCGGGCGCCCGGCTGCCCCGCCCCCGTGGGCGGGCACGTCGATGCAGGCGTACGACGGGCGGCTCACTGGCGTGCTCCCCGCAGCATCCAGGCGGCCGCCCCGCCGAGGGCCGCCGCCAGCGCCGCGACACCCCACCCGGGGCCACGGCTCCGGTCGTCGTCGAGCGGGCCGCGTGCCGCCACCCGGCCGGCGTCCTCGCCCAGCGCGGCGCCCGGCGCCCGGATCGCCTCCGCGGTGCGACGCTCCAGCGCCAGGGGGTCGGTGTAGGCCCAGGCCGCGGAGTACATCACCAGCCGCGAGAAGTAGTTGATCCAGACGACCAGGATCAGGGCGACCCCGAACGCCTGGAACGCGGGCTGCCCGCGGGTGTGGCCGAGCAGCACGTTCGCGGCCAGCTTCAGCAGCTCGAAGCCGACGGCGCCGAGCAGGGCGCCGCGCACCAGCGAGGACCTGGGCGGGTGCGACTCGGACACGAGCAGGTAGAACATCGCGAGCAGCAGGAGCATCGACGCGAGGATCGCCAGCGCGTGCCCGACGACGACCAGCGCGACGGCCGGACCCACGGACCCGGGGTCCACGCCCAGCCAGCGCAGGATCAGACCCGAGAACCAGTTGACGGCGCCGGACAGGCTCACCGAGACGACGAGGACGAGGCCGATCACCGCCAGGGCGCCGAGGTCGCGCAGCTTGCCGAACAGGAAGCTCGGCTGCTCGCCGCGGGGCACCGAGAACATCACCTCCAGCGACTGTCGCATGCCCGAGAGCCAGCCCAGCCCCGAGTAGAGCACCCCGACCAGCCCGACGACACCGGCGACCCGCGAGTGGTCCTCGACGGTCGAGAGCGGGATCTGGCCGCGGCCGTTGCCCAGCACGCCGGGCAGCAGCGCCTCGATCTCGTGGGTCATCTGCGCCTGGATCCCGGGGTAGACCCGCGCCAGCACGCCGACCACGAAGAACGCGAGCGCGAGGATCGGGAAGAAGGACAAGAAGCCGTAGTACGTCACCGCCCCCGCCTGGCCGTTGCCGTTGACCGACCCGTAGTAGCCGAGCATCCTCAGCAGGTGGTCGACCCAGCCGAACCGCTGACGGAGCCGTTCCACGGCAGCGGTGACGCGCTCCTTCAGCGAGGCCATGCCCGCCTTCTACCCCGCAGCGGCGCCCGCCAACACGAAGTCCCTCGTGGGCACCCAGCCGGTGCTCTCGTCGTGGACGTAGAGCCAGAAGCGCTCGACGAGGAACGTGGCCTCGAATCCGGCCAGCTCGTCGAACGCGCGGTCCAGCAGGGTGTCGCACAGATGGTGGGCGACCGTGACGTGCGGGTGGTACGGGTAGGTCAGCCGGGTGCGCAGCGGCCCGCGGCGCACCGAGAAGGCCAGCTGCTCGCACCCGGAGATCCCCTCGACGACAGTCACGAACACCACCGGGGACACCGGCCGGAAGGTCCCGGTGCCGCGCAGGTGGAGCCGGAACCGCCGGTGCGCCGTCGCGGCGTCGGCGAGGTGCTCCTCCACGGCCGGTAGCGTCGCACGGTCCAGCAGGAACGGCGGCATCAGCGTCACGTGGGTCGGGATGCCCACCGCCGTCTCGTCCCCCAGGTCGGCCCGGTAGTCCTGCAGCCGGGCGCCCCAGGGCTCGGGCACCGCGATGGCGACGCCGATGGTCACCTGGTCCGGCTCCAGGGCCGGCTCGAGGGCCTGCTCCGTCGGCCCGTCGCTCACCGGGGCCCTACCGGCCGGCCGGGACGAACCCGACCCGTTCGTAGACGTCGGCCAGCGTGCGCTCGGCGACCTCGGCGGCCCGCTCGGTGCCGACCCGCAGC
>JAICKK010000112.1 GCA_025927955.1 Nocardioidaceae bacterium | reverse complement strand
GCACGCCGACGAGGTCTTCGCCCTGCTGGAGCGCCACCAGGCGTCGTACTGCGTGATGAGCGGTGCCGGGCTTCCCTGCGTCCTGCGCGCCACGGCGCCGTTCGTGTACGTGCGGCTGCACGGGCCCTCACCGGACCATCTTTACGGCGGGTCCTACTCCGACCGGGACCTGGCGTGGTGGGCGGACCGGATCCGCGAGTGGCAGGGGGCCGGGCGGGAGGTCTTCGCGTACTTCAACAACGACGGTGAAGGGCATGCGGTCCGCAACGCTCGCCGCCTTCGTGAGCTGCTGGCCTGATCGCCGCTGCACCTGGCCGGCTCCGCGTGACACCTAGCGGAGATCCAGGGGCCGCCCGACGAGCTGGCTGGCGCGCCCGTGCAGCGCGGTGACCAGCGCAGCGAACGAGGCGTCCGCCTTGGGGGTGCGGTCGAACGTGGTCAGCGCCAGCAGCGGTCTCATCCGCTGGCGCGCGACCGCCTTCGCGTAGGTGAACTCCTTGAGCCCGTCAGGTCCGTGGACCCGGCCGAAGCCCGAGTCGCCGACGCCGCCGAAGGGCAGCGACGGGATGCCGACGAAGGAGATCACCCCGTTGACCGCGGTCATCCCCGAGCGGAGCCTGCGCGCCAGCTCCGGTCCTCTCGAGCGGGAGAAGACCGTGGACCCGAGGCCGTAGGACGTCCCGTTGGCCAGTCGCACCGCCTCGTCCATGTCGCGCACCCTGGCGACGGTCACCGTCGGCCCGAAGGTCTCCTCGGTGACGGCCGTGGAGTCCTCCGGCACGTCGACCAGCACGGTCGGCTGGATGAACCGGCCCTCCACGGCCTCGGGGCCTCCCACGACGGCCCGGCCACCCCGCGACAGCGCGTCGTCGATGTGGCGTCGTACGACGTCGACCTGGCCCGGCAGCGTCATCGGGCCGAGCTGCGCGTCCGCGTCGGTGCCCGCGTGCACCCGGCGCGCGCGGCGGGCGAGCTCCTCGACGAACCGGTCGTGCACGCGCTCGTGCACGTAGACCCGCTCCACACCGGTGCAGGTCTGGCCGGCGTTGGAGAACGCACCCCAGGCGGCCGCGTCCGCGGCGGCGAGGACATCCGCGTCCTCGTCGACGAGCAGCGCGTCCTTGCCCCCCGCCTCGATGACCACCGGCGTGAGGCTCTCGGCACAGGCGGCCATCACCTTCCTGCCCGTGGCGGTGGAGCCGGTGAAGGCGACCTTGTCGATGTCCGCGCGGCACAGTGTGGCACCGGTCTCGCCGTACCCGACGACGGTCTGCAGCAGCGCCTGGTCGGGCAGCACCTCGGACAGGCTGTCGGCCAGCCAGACGCCCACGCCCGTGGTGAGCTCGCTGGGCTTGAACACCACGGCGTTGCCCGCCGCGAGCGCGTAGGCGATCGAGCCCATGGGCGTGAAGACGGGGTAGTTCCACGGGCCGATGACGCCGATGACGCCGAGCGGGAGGTACTCGACCGTCGCGGCCTGGTTGGCCATCAGCAGGCCGGAGGGCACGCGGCGACGGCCGAGGACCTTGCCCGCGTGCGCGGCCGCCCACGAGAGGTGCTCGATGGCCAGCCCGATCTCGAGCTGCGCGTCCCCGTGCGGCTTGCCGGTCTCCTGGTGGACCACGTCGGCGAGCTGCGCCATCCGGCGGGTGAGCACGCCGCTCCACTGGTCCAGCACCTGCCTGCGCTCGTCGAACGTGCCGCTCGTCCACCACCGCGCCGCATGACGGGCCCGCGCGACGGCGGCATCGACGGAGGCGGGGTCGTCGACGGCGTGGACGCCGACCACGTCACCGGTCGCGGGGTTGAGGGACTCCAGCTTGTCGGTCATCGTGTGCCCTTCCCCTGCAGCAGGTCGGCTGCCCTCTCCCCGATCATGATCGTGGGGGCGTTGGTGTTGCCGCGAGGGACCATCGGCATCACGGAGGCGTCGGCGACCCGCAGCCCGTCGACGCCGCGGACCCGCAGCTCGGGGTCGACGACCGCCTGCTCCCCCGAACCCATCGCGCAGGTCCCGACCGGGTGGTAGAGCGTCTGCGTCTCCCGCCGGATGTGGTCGACGAGCTCGCCGTCGCTCGGCGCGGTCTGCTCGGGTCGGAAGGGCCGGTCGACGTACCTGGCCAGCGGCCCGGTCCGCACCGTCTCGAGCAGCCGTCGGGCGCCGGCCAGCATCGCGTCGAGGTCCGCCTGGTCGTCGTAGTAGGCGGGGTCGATGTCGGGATGCCAGCGCGGGTCGGTCGAGCGCAGCCGGACCTGCCCGCGGCTGGCCACGTTGACCAGCGTCGGCGCGACGGTGAGCTTGCGGGTGGACGGCTCGTGCATGCCGTTGTCGTAGAACCCGGTGGGCGCGAAGTGGACCTGCAGGTCGGGGGCGGCGAGGTCCTCGCGGCTCCGGAAGAACCCGCCCGACTCGCCCACGTTGGACACCAGCGGCCCGCTGCCCATGGCCTTGGCCCGGCCGAAGTTCACCAGGTTGTTGTGCTCGGCGAGGTCGGTGGTGCCGCGGCTGTGGAAGACGAGGGGTACGGCGGGGTGGTCGTGCAGGTTCTGCCCCACGCCCGGGAGGTCGTGGACCACGTCGACGCCGACCTCGCGCAGGTGCGTGGCGGGCCCGATGCCGGAGAGCATCAGAACCTGGGGGGAGTTCACGGCTCCGCCACTGAGCACGACCTCCCGGTCGACGTACGCGAGCCTCTCCTCGCGGCCGAGCAGGTAGGCGACGCCGACGGCGCGGCCGCCCTCCAGCACCACCCGGGAGACGAGCGCGCCGGTGCGGACGGTGAGGTTGTCGCGGGCGATGGCCGGCTGGAGGTAGGCCCGGTCGACCGAGCAGCGTCGCCCCTTCCGGCAGGTGACCTGGTACTGCCCGGCGCCCTCCTGCACGGCGCCGTTGAAGTCGTCGGTCGGCTTGAAGCCACTCGCCACCGCGGACTCGACCCAGGCCTCGCTCAACGGGTGCGTGTAGCGGCGGTCCTCGACGTGCAGCGGGCCGTCCTGGCCGTGGTACGGGCCGCCGAGGCGGGTGTTGCCCTCGGCCCTCTTGAAGTAGGGCAGCACGTCGTCGTAGCCCCAGCCCTCCGCGCCGTACTGGTCGCGCCACGTGTCGTAGTCGGCGCGGTTGCCGCGGATGTAGATCATCGCGTTCATCGACGAGCAGCCACCGAGGGCCTTCATGCGCGGCCAGTACGTGCGCCTCGAGCAGAGCTGCTTCTGCTCGGTGGTGGTGTAGCTCCAGTCCCAGCGGGTCTTGAACAGCGTGGGGAAGGCGGCCGGGATGCTGACCTCGTCGGCGTCCGCCGCCCCGCCGGCCTCCAGCAGCAGCACCGAGGTCGAGGGGTCCTCGCTCAGCCGGGCCGCGACGACGGCCCCGGCGCTGCCGGCTCCGACGACGACGTAGTCGTAGGTGTCCTTGTCCGGCACGTGCGCCTCCCTCGTGCTGCGGCGCCCTTGTCCGCTGTCCCGCGAACCTACGACGCCGACAGGACGGGAACAACACACCTCAGCCGACGCTGGTTGAGGTGCCGACGCTGGTTGAGGTGCCGAGGCGCTAGCCGAGGCCTCGAAACCATGGTCACGTCAGTGCTCACCAGTCCAGGGCCTCTTGGGATCGGTGATGATCCGAGCATCCGCGGACCGAGGCCACGCCGACCCGACGGCGCCGGAGCCGCTGCCGGGCCCCCTCGGCTGAGCACGGCGCGGCGTCACTGCGCGGCAAACCCCTCAGGTGACGGGGTCGCCGGTCGACAAGCCGATCATGACCGCGGCGAAGAGACTGTCAGGTGCATCTCGCTCGGCGGCCACGCTCCTGGTGGCCGCCGGCCTGCTGGCCTCCGCCGGCTGCGGGGTCGCCGAGGCGGCCCGTCAGACCGGCTACGCGAGGACCGGGCAGGAGTACATCCCCACCGACCGGCCCTCGGTGTCCCCCACGGCACGGCCGTACCGACCGGCGCAGAGGCCATCCGCCGCGGGCCGCCCACATCGGCCGACCCCGGCGGCCGCGGGGTCGGCGGCGGCGGGGTCGCCGGCGGCCGTCCTCGCGAGCCTGCCGGTGAAGGGCCGCGCGCCGATGACCGGCTACAGCCGTGAGCGGTTCGGGGCTGCCTGGTTCGACGAGGACCGGAACGGCTGCGACACCCGCGACGACGTGCTCGCACGCGACCTCGTCCACGCGCAGCGCCGACCCGGCTCGTCCTGCGTGCTGGTCGCCGGTGACCTCGCGGATCCGTACACCCGTCAGCGGATCCGGTTCGTGAGGGGCGATGGCGACCTCGTCGACATCGACCACGTCGTCGCGCTCGGCAACGCGTGGGCGACCGGCGCGTTCCGATGGCCGCCGAGCAAGCGGCTGGCCCTGGCCAACGACCGCGCCAACCTGCTGGCGGTCGACGCGTCCGCGAACCGCTCGAAGGGTGACGCGGACGCCGCGACCTGGCTCCCGCCGAACAAGGCCTTCCGCTGCGGCTACGTGGCGCGTCAGGTGTCGGTCAAGGCGCGCTACGGCCTCTGGGTGACGCCGGCGGAGAGGAGCGCGATCGCCAGGGTGCTGGCCCGGTGCCCGGGTGAGCGAGCGTCCGGGTCCGTCCCCACGCCTCAGCCGCCGCCGCCGTCCTCGAGCGAGGTGACCACGGCGCCGCCGAGCCCCTCGGCCGAGAGCTCGCCCGCCTACGTCAACTGCGACGCCGCCCGCGCAGCCGGAGCCGCACCCGTCCACCGTGGAGACCCCGGGTACGCCGCCCACCTCGACCGTGATGGTGACGGCACTGGCTGCGAGTGACCGGGTGCTCCATCCGCAGACGTTCTGCACCGGTGTCGGATCCGGCCGCGCCCGTTCGTCGTACCGGTGTCAGCATGTCCGACAGAGCCGAGGAGATGACATGAAGTACCTGATGTTCGTGTGCACCGACCCCACCACCCCCTCCGACGAGACCGGCGAGGGCACCCTGGGCGTCGAGGAGTGGGTCGACAAGTACGACGGGAGCGGGAAGCGACTGATCGGCCAGCGGACCCGTCCCGCCGAGGACGCGACGAGCGTGCGACGGCGCAAGGGCGAGGTGCTGGTGACCGATGGGCCGTACGCCGAGTCGCGGGACTGGATCGCCGGGTTCGACGTTCTCGAGTGCGCGGACCTCGACGAGGCGATCTCGATCGCGGCCGAGCACCCGATGGCGGCCGGTGGCCGCATCGAGCTGCGGCCCTTCTGGGACGACGAGTGACCTGGCGGTGAACCGGGCCCGGCCGTCGCGCGAGGACGTCTCTCGCGCGCTCGCCGGTGCCCTGGCGGAGCAGCGGCTGCGCATCGTCGCCTCGCTGATCCGGACCACCCACGACTGGGACCTGGCCGAGGACGTCGTCGCGGACGCGGCGGAGCGGGCGTTGCGACGGTGGCCCGAGGACGGCGTCCCGAGCAACCCGGCGGCCTGGCTGACCACGACCGCGCGGCGCCGGGCCGTCGACCTGCTCCGCCGCGCCGACACCGAGCGCGCCAAGCTCGCGGAGGTGGCCCTGATGGACGACCTCGCGTCGACCGAGCAGCCAACGCCGGCGGGCGCGGTGTCCGACGACCGGCTCCGGCTCGTGTTCACCTGCTGCCATCCGGCGCTGCCGCTCGAGGGCCGGGTGGCGCTGACCTGCAAGGTGGTCGCGGGCCTGTCGACCGAGGCGGTGGCGCGCGCGTTCCTGGTGTCGGAGGCGACGATGAGCCAGCGCCTGCTACGGGCGAAGCAGAAGATCGCGCACGCCGGCATCGGCTACACGGTGCCGACCGCCGACATGCTGCCCGGCCGGGTCGACGGCGTGCTGGCCGTGGTGTACCTCGTCTTCACGACCGGGTGGGCCGCCCGCGCCGACGACGCCCTGGCGGAGGAGGCGATCAGGCTGGGGCGGCTGCTGGTGGAGCTGATGCCGGACGCCGACGAGCCGCGAGGGCTCCTGGCGCTGATGCTGTTGCAGCACGCGCGGCGTGCCGCCCGGCTGGTCGACGGTGAGCTGGTGACCCTCGAGCACCAGGACCGGTCACGCTGGGACGTCGCCGGCATCGAGGAGGCCCGGGCGCTGGCTGCACTGCCGGGCGGCGGCCGGGGACCCTACCGGCTGCAGGCCGAGCTCGCCGCGGTCCACGCCACCGCGCCTGACGCGGCGCAGACCGACTGGCCGGCGATCGTCCGTCTCTACGACGAGCTGCTCCTCCTGCATCCCTCGCCGGTCGTGGGGCTCAACCGGGCCATTGCGGTCGCGATGGCCGACGGGCCCCACGCCGGGCTGGCCGCGCTGGACGCCCTGGCCGAGGACAGGGCGCTGCGAGGCTTCCACCTGCTGCCCGCCGCCCGCGGGGACCTGCTGGCGCGGGCCGGACGAACCACCGAGGCGCTCACCGAGCTTCGGGAGGCGGCCCGGCTCGCGCCGACCGAGCGGGAGCGCCGCCAGCTCGAGCGCCGACGCGCCGAGCTGTCCGGCTGATGGTCCCACCCGGCTGAGGCACCACGGTGAACGGACGATGCCGCGCACGCCGACCCGCCATCCCCGACCGGTCAGCGACTGCCGTCGTGCGCCGCGGCGAGATGGTCCTCGCGGTGCTCGACGTCGAGCGGCTCGGCGATCCTCGGGCTCCAGCGCAATGGGTCGCGCCCGCCCGGCCGCTCGCGAGCCAGGTGCCTCCTCGAGGAGCCCGCTCTCGTCGGGATGGTCCAGCTCGCGGCCGAACCGGGAGGCCGGGAGGTCCCGGTGGAGCCCGGCGCGCTGCCCGCCGGTCTCCACGAACGGCTCCACCAGGTCGTCGAGTGCGGCTACCGGCTCCTCGCGGGTGAGCGGGCTCCTCGCCCGGGCATCAGAGTGCTGACCGGCTCGGGCAGGGCGAGCGGGCTGGCGGCGCTCAGCGCTCGGCGCCCGGTCCTGGAGGAAGGCCCGCCGCTGGGGCGCGGGGGCTCCGGGGAGCCGGCCCGTCGGCTCACGCGCTGGGGACCGGCACCCCGAGCGCGGCCGCCGCCGCCTCCAGGGACGCCCGCGACTGCACGGCGTAGACGTCCTCCGGGACGGCGACCTGCGTGTCGAGGACCTCCGACATCCAGCCGAGGTCGCGCTCGGCGCCACCCTGGTCGGCGTCCATGCTGCCGCGGTCGGAGAGGTTGGAGGCGAAGATGCCGGCTGCCGAGCGGGGCAGGAAGTCCTCGTAGACGACCGGCGCGATCTCGACCAGACCCGCGTCGAGCCAGCCCGCGAGGCTGCCCTCGTCGATGGCCGAGCGCTGCCGGTCGCCCGCAGTCCGGTCCGCGACGGCCGCCGAGGGGGTGTAGGTGAAGAACGCGAGTCCCTGCCGGCAGAGCTCGAGCTCGCTCGCCGGGACGTTCTCGCGCCACACCACGGCCGCGACGTCCTCCCCCGCGCCTGCGGAGCCCGCGGCCTGCCGCCGGTCGACCTCGTTCACGAGCCGGTCGTAGAGCGTGCGGCCCTCCGCGGTGAGCGCGATCCCACGCGCCTCCACCTCACCGAAGCGGACGCGCAGCGCGCCCTGGCTCAGGGTGCCGTCGGGCTCGCGGAACGTGCGCGGCTCGGACAGCGCCCGGAAGGACGTCTGCCGCAGCAGCAGGTCGGGCCCCTCCCAGCGCGGTGGTCCCTGGATGCGGTCGATCATCTCGATGCCGCGCTCCTGCATCGAGGCGTAGAGGTCGTCGATGTCGAGCACCCGGGGCGTCAGGTGGTTGACGTGCGTGCTGGTCACGCCCCCGATGTCGGCCGCGACCGCGGAGATCCGCTCCAGCTCGCCGTACCACGCGCGGTCGACCGGTTCGGGCGAGAGCGCGAACGCCGCGGTCGCCAGTCCGAGGAGCCGCTCGGCATCCTCAGCACCCAGCTCGCCGTACTCGATGGCACGGTCGGCCAGCACGAGCAGCTCGTCGGGGAACAGCCGCCGGGCAGCGAGGGACCGCCGCAGCCGGGACTCGAGGTCGGCGCCGAAGAACCGCCTGTCCTCGGGCACCAGCATCGAGGTGAACACCCGGAACGGGTTGGCGGCCAGCTCGCTGCGGTCCAGTGGACGGAAGGCCGTGGACACGACGGGGACCGGCTGCGGCGCGGCGTCGCGCAGGTCGTAGAAGCCGCACGGATGCATGCCGAGAGCACCGAACACGCGGGCCACCTGTGCCATCTCGGCAGGCGAGCCCACCCGGATGGCGCCGTGGCGCTCGGCGGTCACCCGCTCGATGGTGCCGAGCCGCTCCGCCTCGGCGCCCTTCCGGCGCAGCACCCGCTCGTTGACCTCCGTCGACACGTCGACCAGCGTGGTGTAGGCGGGCACCTCGGTGCCGTACAGCGCGGAGAGCCGGCGCGCGAACGCGGCGCGCAGCTCCGTGGTGGAGAGGGTGGAGCGGTGCGTCGCGGTCATGGCTTCCTCGAGCGTGCAGTCGGCGCAGCGGCGCCGGTGTACGTCGAGAAGGTACGTCAGCTGCGTCCGTGCAGCGTCGACCGGGAGCCGCTCGCCACGGAAGCCGCTGGGGGTCTCGGTCAGCGCATCGCCGGCGGACGCCTGTGGAGATGGAGCGGAGCGACGTGCCTGAGCAGCCAGCCGTGCAGCTGGAGCCTCTCGCGTGCTCTCGGCGCCGGCCTCGCGCCGCGTCGGGCGGCGAGGCGAGCCCGATAGGTCCTGCGCTCGGCCGCGCTCCGCGCTGCCGCCTCGGCGATGTCCCGCTCACGCGTCATGGTGGCGAGCGTCATCGCCGCCGACGCACCGGGAAGGTAGGGATACATGGCGGACCTCCTCGCTGGGCGGGCCGCAGGTCGCTCCTCGCGAGCCCGGGCGACCGCGTGAGTCACACGTTGCGTCGGGAAGGGGACCCACGGCCATACGCAGTTCGACGTATACACCCCTGTACCACCCGGGCGAGCGAGCATAGGATTCGCGGCATGTGAGGTCGATGGACAGCGGGGGCCGACAGATGCTGAGTGCGGTCGAGGGACAGTTTCCCGATCCGGCCTTCCCGTGGCTTGCCCACGAGCTCTGCGGCATCGCGGAGCCGGTCGCCTTCCTCGATGCGATGCTCGAGCTCCTGAACCAGCTGTTCCCGAGCGACGCCATCGGGTGGAACGCGGTGGACACCCTCGCGGGCACCGTCAAGGTGCGCGGCACCCCGGCCGAGGTCTACAACGGGCCCGACGCCTCCGACGCGCTCGCCGCTGTTGCCGAGGACCACCCCATGGTGGTCAGCTACCTGGCCGACGCGCACGACGATCACCGGCCGCGCCGGCTCGCCGACCTCATCAGCCGGCGCGAGCTGCGTCGAACCAGGACCTACGCCGAGCTGCTCGAGCCGCTGGGCATCGAGCAGCAGCTGACGGTGCTCACCTCCCGCAGCTTCCCGGCGGCCGGGCGGTGCTGGACGTTCGCCCGGCAGAAGCGGCCATGGAGCGACGGCGAGCTTGCGCGGGCCACGAGCCTGCAACCGGTTCTGGTCACACTCGACGCGTACGCCGAGCCCTACGCGAGGCCCGTCGCCGGGTCGCTCATGTGGCCCCCGGCGGACAAGGCCGGCTCGACGTCCCGCCATGGCGACGCCTCGCGACCCGGGCGGCGCGCGGTCCACCAGCGACTGACGGCACGTGAGGCGGAGGTGCTCGGTCTCGTCGCGCGAGGCTTCACAGCCGTCGCCTGTGGCCACCTGTTGCGGATCTCTCCGGCGACGGTGCGCAAGCACCTGGAGCACGCCTACGAGAAGCTGGGCGTGCACGACCGGCTGCTCGCCGTCGAGCGGGCACGCGAGGACGGCATGCTCTGAGCTCCCTCGCCTCCGATGCCGGCGCGTTCGCCCCCGCGGGATGAGTCGCCGATCTCCCCCAGGTTAAGAACGGACACTTCGGGCACGAACCGCGAGCTGGGCAGAGACCATGGTCCTGTGTGGCGGGGGATGCTCAGGGATCGAGCGACATTCGGTCCGTCTCGACGGCGTCGAGCGATGCACCGGCGACTGCGCGCGCTCGACCGACTCGACGCCGGCAAGGCCCGCTCGGGCAGCGTCCCCGAGAGCGTCCGCGCGATCCTGGTGAGCCTGACCGCTGTCGTGGTGACCGTGCCCCTCGGCCTCGCGCTCCTGGGCCACGAGTGGGGCGTCGCTCTGACCCGGCACGGCATCGTCCACCGCACGCCGTTGGGGCAGCCACCGGTGGTCGACGCGACGGGCGGAAGCTTCGCCTACCAGGCACATCAGCCGGGGCTGCCGGATCAGCCGGTCACCTACGATCCATGTCGAGCCGTGCACGTGGTGGTCAACAGCGACCTGGCCCCACCCCTCACGGGGGCTCTGGTGGCGGCCGCGATCCACCAGGTGGCGGCCGCGACGGGGCTTCGCTTCATCGAGGACGCGCCGACGCACGAGCTTCCCGACCAGACGGGGAACCGACCGGTGGCCGGTGCCGTCGGCGCCACCTCGCCACCGGTACTGATCGCCTGGACCACGCCCGAGCGCGTCGGCGCGTTGCGGGGTCGCACCGTCGGGTTGGGTGGCAGCACCGCTGTCGGTGACCAGCTCACCGGCCGGCGCCACTACGTCACCGGCACGGTGTCGCTCGACGCGCCCGCCCTCTCTGTCATGCTCCTTCGCCCACAAGGCCCGGCACTGGTGCAGGCCGTGGTCATGCACGAGCTCGGACACGTCGTGGGGCTCGCACACGTGCACGACCGGAACGAGCTGATGAGCAGCGAGAACCACGGTCTGACGTCGTTCGGCCCGGGCGACCGGCGGGGCCTGGCCGTGCTGGGCGCCGGGCCCTGCGTCTAGCTCGACCGCTCAGAGCCTCGGCACGACGGGCTCGCCGCACGACGGGCACTGGACCGTGTCCACGTCCTCGTGCGTCTCACCCTCGTCACCGCAGTACTCGCACACCCACTCCATGACCTGTCAGCTCCTCGCGTGGCGTCAGCGCCGCGCTAGCGCCAACGCCGTGAAGCCAGCCGGCCTTGCCGGTCGTCCACGACGCGGTGGGCGTGTCGTGGCTGTGGGTGCAACGAAGCTCGGGAAGCAGGGGCAGCGCCCAAGGTGCTTCTATTTCCCAGCAGCTCTGTTGCCTGCTGATTGTCGCATCGAGCAGGTCCACTCCCCTAGCGCTGCTCGCAGGCGATGCCGTCGTGGTCGCGGTCGCTGTTCGCATTGGCCTTGTAGAGGGCATTGCTGCGCTTGAACGTCGTCACCGGCGTTCCGCTGGTGTGGTCGCGGGCACCGACCTTGCCGACGCCGTGCTTGTAGACCTTGTGCATGGCCGTGCAGTTCTGGAAGCTCTTCGCCTTGGCCTTTGCGGCACCCGCGCCGCCCAGCACGACCCCAGCCGCGGCCAGCGCGACAAGCGCCGACGTCACCGTGTTCTTCATGCGTCCCCCAAGATTCTCGCTTGTCCGTTATGTACCGATTCTCCAATCTCGCCGGCGACGGCGTCCCCCGAACCCCCATGTTGGTAGGGGACATGGTGCTCACCGGCCGTTGTCTCGGCGCCTGAGCAACCGCGACATCGTGTGACACTCTGGACGATCCGGCGACGGTAGGGATAACTTCACCCCACGACATCTCGGGTCCGCCGGCGCCATCTGCTCGCCGGCCGGAGCTCCGAGCATGCGGCGACATCCCCGATGCCCAGGAGACTCCATGCCCGTTCCGCTGAGATCCGTCATCGCCGGCGCCGCCGCGTTCACCGCGGCGGTCGCCGGCGTCACCTTGCCGAGCCCCGCGCAGGCCGTGGATCTCGGCTCCGCGGTCGTCGTCAGCGAGGTGTACGGCGGTGGGGGCAACACCGGCGCGCCGTACCAGAACGACTTCGTCGAGCTGTTCAACCACGGCGACTCCGCGGTCGACCTGAGCGGCTGGTCGGTGCAGTACGCCTCCTCCTCGGGCACCAGCTGGCAGGTCACCAAGCTGACCGGCAGCATCCCGGCGGGCGCGTACTACCTGGTCGCGGAAGGGGCGGGTGCCGGCAACGGTGACCCGCTGCCCGCTGCCGCCGACGCCGGCACGATCGCGATGAGCGGGACGAGCGGGAAGGTCGCGCTGGTCGAGGGCCAGACCGCCCTGTCCGGCTGCGCAGCGACCTGTGACTCTGCCGCCGGGGTGGCCGACTTCCTCGGCTACGGCAGCGCGAACGACGCGGCGGGCACGCCCACGCCGGCACTGAGCAACACCACCTCCGCGCAGCGGACCCTCTCGCCGTTCATGAACACCGGCAACAACAACAGCGACTTCACGGTCGCCGCTCCGACACCGTCCGGCGCGCCCGACGGCGGAACCGGCGGACCCGACTGCGGCAGCACCCCCACCCCCGACGAGTGCGTCCCCGGCACCACCACGATCCAGGACGTGCAGGGCGACGGCTTCGTCTCGCCGTTGAAGGGGCAGTCGGTCTCGAAGGTCGAAGGCGTCGTCACCGCTGTCGGCACCTCCGGCAGCCGAGGGTTCTGGATGCAGGAGGCACAACCGAGCGACGACGCGAGCGCGTCGGCCGGGATCTTCGTCTACACCTCCTCCGCG
>JAICKK010000053.1 GCA_025927955.1 Nocardioidaceae bacterium | reverse complement strand
GCGGCGGCCACCGCTGCGCTCAGCGCGGGTGCGTGCAGGGACAGCCCGACCGCCGCCAGGAGGAACGCCGTCGCACCGGCCAGGAGGGCGATCGGCGCGCGCCCGTGCCCGGTGGAGCGAGCCGTCGGCACGGCGCCGCACCACCAGCCGACCGCGGCAGCGGCACAGCCGAGCAGCATGCCCAGGACCAGCCACACCGGCACCGGGTACGACGCGAGCGCCGCGACCACCGAGGCCGCCACGACGCCGGCGAGCCCCCGCCCGCCGTACCGGGGGAACGCCTGACCGGCGGTGCGGCCCGCGCGGTCGAGCGCCAGGACGGTGCCCGCCACGGCCAGGACGAGCACCGGGAGCAGCCAGGGCGCGGGCAGCGCGTCGCCCCCGTCCAGGGCCGGCAGCCGGTCGCCGGGCCGACCGCCCCAGACGGGCTCGGCCGCGGCCACGACGCGTGCGAGGCAGGCGAGCACGAGACCCACGGCGGCGACGGCTCCGAGCACCCCGTCGACCGCCTGGGTGAGGGCCCCGGTGAGCGACCAGGGGCGCGGCAGCAGCCAGGTGGCGGCGCCGGTGGCGGCCAGCACCCCGACGGCCGCCAGCGTCATCGTGGTCACCGAGAGGTGGCTCACCGGGGCCAGCGCCGCCCAGCACAGCAGCGACTCCGCCACGGCGACGGCCCCGACCCGCGCCGGGCGAGGCAGCCGGCGCAGCAGCGACCCGCCCGCTGCCAGCGCCGCGGCCGCCAGCAGCGGCCACGCCTCGAGGCCGGCCCACAGCGTGTGCCAGGTCGCGTCGTGCTCGTCGGTGCGGGCCAGCCCGTACCCGGCCAGCGCGACCCAGGCGAGCAGCGTCACCACTCCGGCTCCCACGCTCGCGGCGGGCAGCCGGAGCGCCCTGGCGAGTCCCGTCCCGGCGGCCGAGAGCAGCACGGCGAGCACGAGCCGCGCCGCGGGCGGCAGCGAGTCGCTCGTCGTCGCGGCGAGCGTGCCCAGTCCCACGCCGACCGCGGCGGCCAGCTCCCCGGCGACGGACGCCGGCAGCGGAGTGGCCCGTCGTACCAGCAGGGCGCCGGCGACGCCGGTGGCCGCGAGCGCCGCGCCCAGCACCGCGAGCAGGCCGGAGGCGGACAGGTCGCCCAGCCAGCGGGCGTGGTCGGCGCCGGCGATGTCGAGAGCCAGCAGACCGTAGCCCACCAGGCCCAGGGACTCCGCAGCCGCCCGCAGCCCGCGCCGGGCCAGCCCCGAGGCGAGGCCGCCGGCGACCAGCGTGAGCGCGACCAGGGTCGCCGTGCGGCCGCCGACGCCCATCACCGACCACGCCACCGCGAGGAACACCACGGCCGCCACCAGCAGGCAGCCGGCGCCCAGGGTGAGCAGCACCGCGGGCACCGACGCGGCCCGCAGCGCCCGCAGCGCCCGGGGCATCCGGGGCCGCCGGGGCCGCCGGGAGCCCGCGGTCACCGGGTACGGCGCCGGGGCGAACGAAGCCGGGGCGAACGGAGCCGGGTCGAGCCGGCCGGCCGGGACCGGCGCCGCCGAGGCGGACGGCGCGGTGCGCAGGAGACCCAGCAGCTCGTCGGCGAGCGTCAGGGTCGCGAACAGGCGGCCGGCCGTCTCCCCGCGCAGCGGCAGGGCGCACTCGAGGCAGGCGGCGTCGCCCGGCGTGACGGGTGCAGCGCAGTCGGGGCAGCGGCGCGGGTCGGCGTAGCGGGTCATGTGTCCATGAGGCCAGCCCGAGCCGGTCCGGCGTCAGCGTGCACGGGCTCAACCGCCCTGAGTACGCGTACCTACGCGGCGCCGCGCCTGCCATGTCACCGGCGGCGGCCCCGCCTCGTCCAAGGTCTCGGTCAGGAGGAACACCGCCCGCCGATGCGAGTGCCTGGGCTGGCGCGGATGCTCGCCGGGCAGACGGCGGTGATCATGATGACCGAGGGACGCGGCTTCGCCGCGGCAGGGGTTCAGGGAAAGGCTGACGTGAGCGGCGACGAGGAGACCGAGGAGTTCGAGCAGCTGAGGCCGCTGCTGTTCTCGATCGCCTACCGGATCCTGGGCAGCGTGGCGGAGGCCGAGGACGCGGTCCAGGAGACCTGGCTGCGCTACCAGGGCTCCGCGACCCGCCCCGCGTCGACGAAGGCCTTCCTCTCGGCGGTGGTGACCCGGATCTCGATCGACGTGCTGCGTTCGGCCCGGGTCCGGCGGGAGCGGTACGTCGGGCCGTGGTTCCCCGAGCCGCTGCTGAGCGACCCGTACGACGACCCGGAGCGCTCGGCGGAGCTGGCGGACTCCCTGTCGATGGCGGCGCTGCTGCTCGAGCGGCTGACCCCGCTCGAGCGCGCGGTGTTCGTGCTGCGGGAGGTGTTCGGGTTCGACTTCCCGGAGGTGGCCTCGGCCGTCGGCAGGTCGCAGGCGGCGTGCCGCCAGCTTGCGGTGCGGGCGCGTCGCCACATGGACGCGGGACGCCCGCGGTTCGAGGCCGACCGCAGGGAGCGGGAGCAGCTCACCGAGCGGTTCTTCGACGCCTTCCAGGAGGGGGACGTCGACCGGCTGCGGGTGCTGCTCGCCGCCGATGTGCAGCTGGTCGGCGACGCCGGCGGCAAGGCCCCGCTGTGGGGCAGCGGCATCGTCGGCGCCGACAACGTGGCCCGCCTGCTCGCCGCGATCGTCGAGCCGTTCCTCCGGATCGGCGGCACCTGGCAGCCGCACCAGGTGAACGGCCAGCCGGGTGCGATCTTCCGCGACCGTGACGGCAAGGTCCTCAACACCTGGGCCCTCGACGTGCTCGACGGGCAGGTCCAGGCGATCCGCGCGGTGATCAACCCGGACAAGCTCGGGCACGTCGGTCCGGTGGCGGACGCCTGGGCGGTTCTGCGCGAGGCGAACCGGGCGCGCCGGTCCACGAGCTGACCGGACGCTCCCGGGGCCGACGCCGCAAGGGGGGCGTCCCGGTGCTCGCGGCTGCCGGCACCCCTGCGCTCAGGGCGCTCGGGTCAGGCCGGCGTCGCTCCTGGGCATGGTCGCGGCCAGGGCGACGATGCCGGCGCACAGCAGTGCGGGCACGGCCATCGCGTGGTGGATGCCGAGATGAGCCACGAGGAAGCCGATCAGGGCAGGCCCGGCGAGGAAGGCGGCGTACCCGAAGGTCACGACGACGGCGAGCACCCGGCCGCCGCCGACGTGGCCGGCGACCGCGTAGACCTGCGGGGCGATCATGCCGACGCCGAGGCCGACGAGGGCCCAGCCGAGCAGGAGCAGCGGCACCCCACCGGCCAGGGTCACCGTCGCGTAGCCGACCGCGGCGCCGGCACCGCCGAACCTGACCACGGCGCGACGGCCGTAGCGGGCGACGAGCCGGTCGCCGAGCAGCCGGATGAGCACCATGAACCCGCTGACGGCCACCAGACCGAGGGATCCGGTGGTCGAGTCGACGTGCGCCACCTCGGTGACGTGCAGGGAGGACCAGTCGGTGGCGGTGCCCTCGGACAACCCGAACGCCACCGCCATGATGGCGAGCAGCCAGGCGATCGAGGGGATCTTGGCCTTCACTCCGTTCCTGCGGTGCTGGACCAGCGCCGTGTGCGGGGTGATCCTGACGGCGACGACGAACCCGACGAGTGCCGCGGCGGCGAGCATCAGCAGGAGGGGCGGCACGATCGCGGCGCCCTTCAGACCGAGCACCCGGGCCATCACGATGACGCTTCCGGCGCCGACGAACCCGCCCAGGGACCACAGGGCGTGGAAGGAGCTCATGATCGGGCGCTCTCGGGCGCTCTCGACCTGGACGCCCACCGCGTTCATGGCGACGTCGATCGTGCCGTTGCCCAGGCCGAGCAGCACCGCTCCGGCGACCGCGACGGGGTAGCTCGTGGCGAGCGCGAACGTGGTCGCCGCGACGATGAGCAGCGGCAGCCCCGCCAGGGCGACCCGTCGCGCTCCCGCGGCGTCGCACAGCCTGCCGGAGACCTGCATCGCGACGATGCCGGCGAGCCCGGCGACGAACAGCAGGAACGCGATCTGGCTGGCACCGATGCCCAGCCGCTCCCGGATGGACGGCAGGACCCCGCCGTACCCGCCGATGACCAGGCCGTTGAGCGCGAACAGCAGCGCCACCGCGACCACGGACCGGGTCGAGGCGAGCCGGCGCGTGAGGGCCGGCGGGCTCGTGGAGGTCGAGGACATGATGGTGGACGATCGTAGGCGACCATGCCCTCGGCGCCGCGCAGGGAGCACCGCTGCGACCCCCGGCGACCGGGTCACCTCCGTGCCTCGAGGTTCCGTATCGTCGGTCCATGGACGACGACGACGCCGACGGCTCCGCCATCAGCCGCTTGCTCGAGGAGACTCGCCGTGGACTCGACCGCGTCGAGCCCGCCGACCTTGCGGCCGCCCACGCCGCCGGTGCCCTGGTCGTCGACATCCGCCCGGTGGAGCAGCGCCAGCGCGACGGCGCGCTGCCGTACGCCGTGGTCATCGACCGCAGCGTTCTCGAGTGGCGCCTCGACCCCTCCTGCCGATATCGACTGCCCGTCGCCGACGACCCCGACCGTCGGATCGTGCTCGTGTGCAACGAGGGATACAGCTCCAGCCTCGCTGCGCACACGCTTCAGCAGCTCGGCCTGGCCAACGCGACGGACCTGTGCGGTGGCTACCAGGCGTGGCTGGCGACGTCCCGGCTCGTCGCTGCGGTGGCCGACGAGCCGGCGGCGAGGTCGGGGTATGACGATGTCCGCTCAACGGTCGGTGGACGCGGGTGACGTCGAGCGGTACGTCGAGAGCCTCGTCGGCCCGGAACGGCTCCGGCAGGCGCTGTCACATCAGGCGGCCGGCACCCGTCAGTAGCATGTCGGGCGGTGAGTGGTCACGGCCCGGCCCCACTGGAGCGGAAGGGAGCACAGCCCATGAAGACCATGACATGCCGACAGCTCGGAGGGCCCTGCGACCTGGGGCTGCGCGGTGAGACGGCCGACGACGTCATCAAGGCTCAGGACCGGCACCTCAAGGACGCCGTGAAGGGTGGGGACCCCGCCCACGAGCAGGCACACCAGGACATGAAGGGCCGCTGGAGGCATCCCGTCGCGTCGATGGGCTGGTACCGCGACACGAAGAAGGCCTTCGCCGAGCTGCCCGAGGACTGAGGGCCGGACGGCTCCCGCGGGCTCGGCGCCGGGCCCCCGCTCAGACCGGGCGGGGCGCGTACATGATGACCGCCACCCCGAGCAGGCACACCACGGCGCCGGTGACGTCGTAGCGGTCCGGCCGGAACCCGTCCATCACCATGCCCCAGGCAAGCGAGCCGGCGACGAACACGCCGCCGTAGGCCGCCAGGATGCGGCCGAAGTGCGCGTCGGGCTGCAAGGTGGCGACGAAGCCGTAGACGCCCAGCACCACCACGCCGGCGCCGACGAAGACCCAGCCGCGGTGCTCGCGGACCCCCTGCCAGACCAGCCAGGCGCCGCCGATCTCGGTGAGGGCGGCGAGCACGAACAGGGCCAGGGAGCGGGCGACGTCGTTCATGCCGGCAAGCGTGGCAGATGCGCCCTGCCAGGTGGCCGAGCGTCGAGCAGGTGGGTGGTGACCGGAGGGGTGCGGCTCGCCACCCGGGGCTTGGAGCGGCGGAGCCGCGTCAGGCCCGCCCGGGGGTGAGGACGCAGAGGGCTGCCGGGCCGACCTGCTCGACGGCGGTGAGCTCGAGGCGGTGACCGTCGGGGAAGAGCCGCCGACCGGAGCCGGTGGCGGTGGGGAAGACGAGCAGCCGGTACTCGTCGACGAGCCCGTGTGCGGCCAGCGCGTCCACCACGGACCCGCTGCCGATCACCGCCACGTCGGTGCTGGGCAGGGTCGCGCGCACCCAGGCGGCCAGCGGCCTGTCGACGGCCCGTGACCCGGCCCAGACGTCGGGGTCGATGTCCCGGTGGGTGACCACCGCCTTGGTGGCGGCGTTCATCGACTGGGAGAAGGGGTCGTCGCGGGCCGGCCACAGGGTGCTGAAGTGCTCCCAGGTGCGGCGTCCGAAGAGCAGGGTCCCGCGCTCGAGGATCGGCCCGAGCCGGAACTTGTCTCCGGCCACGCCCTGCGGTCCGTGGCGCATGGCCCAGCCGCCGAAGTCGGTGTGGTCGCTGCCGTCCGGGTCCTCGACGACGCCGTCGAGGGTGATGAACGCGAGAACGATGAGTCGGCCCATGGGCTCTGGTCCTTCCAGATGTGCGGATCGGTCACCTGCTCCTACGAACCGGCCCGGCCGCACTCATCGCTCACCCACCGCCGAGTCCTCGAACAGGGAGAACAGCCGCGGTTCGTGGTAGACGAGCACGTGGCCGATCGCACCGGAGGAGTCGGCGTCGAAGAGCTGGAGGGTGTGCGGAACCGGCCCGTCCCCGGTGAGCCGGTACAGCAGGAGCGCCGGCTGGGCGTTGCCGGCGACGGGACGCGTCGTCCAGCTGGTGCCGCGCCAGGAGAACAGGTGGGCCATGAACTCGCGGTACTGCGCCCGTCCACGGGACCAGGCGGGCACCGGAGGCATCTCCAGCACGACGTCGTCGGAGACCAGCGTGACCAGCGCCTCGACGTCGGCGTGCTCGATGGCACGCGCGTAGCGCTCGACCCGGCCGGCCCGCAGCGGTCGGGACCGGGCCGCCCCACCACCCACGGCCGCCCGTGCCCGCTGCAACGACGAGTTCACCGCGGGAACGCTCGACTCCAGCACGTCCGCCGTCTCGGTGGCCGAGTAGCCCATCACCTCCCGCAGCACGAACACCGCACGCTGCCGCGGGGGCAGCGCCTGAAGCATCGCGGTGACCGCCAGCCGTACGTCGACGGCGCGATCCGCGGCCGCGGCGCCCTCGGAGTCGCCGAGCCATGCGCTCGGCGCGGGCATCAGCCACGGGACGTCGAGGGCCGGCACGAGCGGAGCCCCGACCTCGATCCCCGGGTCCTGCAGGTCACGGGGAAGGGGTCGTCGCGCCGCGCCCCGCAGTCGGTCCACGCAGACGTTGTGCGCGATGCGGTGGCACCACGTCGACAACGACGCGCGTGAGGCGTCGAAGGACTCGCGCGAGCGCCAGGCCCGCTCCATCACGTCCTGCACGGCATCCTCGGCGTCGAACGGCGAGCCGAGCATCTGGTAGCAGAAGGCGACCAGCCGCCGGCGCAGCGCAGCGAGGTCGTCGCTGGTCACGGTGGTCACGGTCGCGATGCTGCCATGGAGCGCCGGTGTCCGGGACGCCCGCCGCGAGCCGGGTGCGACGCGTCTCAGCCCGCACCGGCGGCGGTGGGCCTCAGGACCGCCACGCGACCACGCCCGCGAGGAGGGCGGTCGCCCACGCCATCACGGCGTGACCGGCCTCCACGACGCGGGAGTAGCGCAGGGCCTCCGGACCGCCGGCTCGACGAGACGGGCGGCCGGCACGCTCGGCCAGGTGCCACGGAACCGCCAGTGCGGTGCCGGCGACGATCGCGGCGCCGAGCTGGGCGACCGCCGCCCACGCGAGTGACCGCCGGCGGGTGCCGAGGAACAGCAGCCAGTGCGTGATCGCCGCGCTGCCCAGGCTCATGTTCGCGACCAGTCCGGCCGGGTAGGTGGTGTCCAGGTGGCCGTCGTGCATGCCCCCACGGCGGATGAAGGTGTGCAGCATCTTCCCGCCAGTGACCTCGGTGGCTCCCCACAGGGCCAGCACCGTCCACGCCAGCCGGCGGCTGCCCGCCTGGCCGCCGGGACCCCGCCGGGCGTCGCCCCGCCCGCTCACGCCGACGCTCCCGCGGTCCGGTAGCCCTCTCGCTGCGCCGACTCGTCGACCACCCGCACGCCGTACCGGTAGGCCAGCTTGCCGCCCAGGTGGCCGGAGACGGTCAGCAGGACGAAGCCGGCTCCGGAAAGGGCGATGAGCCCGGTGCGCACGCCGCGACCGTCGCGCGGGCGCTGGCGACGCACCAGGTAGCTGCCGAGGTAGAGCGTGGACGCGGTGACGTTGAGGGCCATGTGGACGAGCCCCAGTCGCATGGTCCGGGTGCCGGCGGGGATCTGCACCAGGTCCAGGAACCCCAGGACCATGCTGGGAGCCGCGCCGGCCAGGCCGATCCCGATGAGCCAGTCGGAGCCGGTGGCCAGGGCGTCCGGCGGTCCGCCTGATCGTGAGCCGACGTCGAACGCGAGGCTGCACAGCAGCGCGCCCAGCGGGACGGGGACGATGGCCGGGTGGAAGGGGCGACCGTAGGGTCCGGCCGCAGCAGTGAGAGGGCGCTTGGCCCGTCGCCAGGGAGTGACCCCGCTCGCCTTCTCCTGTGCCGTCACCGGGGCCGCTTACCCCCTGGGAGGCGAATGAAACCGTCCGGCCGACCTCACTGGCGGCGGCGCGGCGCTGCCCGCCGATGGGCTGGCAGCCGGCGATCGGCGTGCCGACGAGCCGCCGGCTGCACGCTAGTGGGGGTGGAGCTGAGGTCCGAGGACCTCGGGGCGGAACCCGCGGCCGACGATGCGCGCCGTCACGCGCCGAAGGATGGGCAGCGCAGCGGTCACCGCGGCCCTCTGCCACCACGGCATCGGGTTCGCCAGGAACCCGCCACCGCCGGGCTTCGCGATGACCGAGTGCAGGCGCAGCTGGAGCGGCTGCATGCGTCTGACGGGCGGCAGCCGCCGCCTCTGCACGCGTTCGAGGTCTGCGGTGTCGACGGCGCCGCGTCGCAGCCGGTCGACGAGGAGGTTGGCCGTGGCGACCGCGTCCTGGATCGCATAGTTGACCCCCACGCCGAACGCGGGTGACATGGCGTGGGCCGCGTCGCCGATGCACAGCAGCCCGGGCCGCCACCAGCGGTCGAGCCGGTTCACCTGCACCGTCAGCAGCCTCACCTGCTGCCAGTCCTCGACCGAGCCGACGACGTCGGCCAGGAAGGGCGCGACGCGGACGACGCGCGCGCGGAGGTCCTCGATGCCGGCCCGCTGCATCGCCGGGTAGCCGCCCTTCGGGATCAGCATGCCAGCCTGGTAGTAGCCCTCCCGAGGGATCGTGATGAGCATCGACTCGGAGTCGAGGTAGGCGAGCGTGTCGGGCGGGTTCACCGGCGTCCTGGGCAGGTGGAACCACAGGACGTCGATGGCGACTCCGTAGTCCCTCGGGTGGAGGCCCGCGGCCCGTCGGACGGTCGAGTCGCGACCGTCGGCGGCCACGGTGAGGAGGGCGTCGATCTCCATCGGGCCGTCCTGCGTCGTCGCGGTGAGCCCGCGCACCGCGTCCCCGTCGCGAAGGATGCCCGTCGCCTCGGCACCCATCAGGAGGTGGAACTCCGGATAGCGGGAACCCTCCTCGGCGAGCAGGGACAGGAAGTCCCACTGGGGCATCAGCGCGATGCTCCGGTTCCTGCCGCGCAGGTGGGCGAAGTCGACCGGGGTGAGGCGGTTGCCGTTGACGACGACGTCGAGCGTGCGGATCGCGCTGTGAGCGATGGCGTCGAACCGCTCCCGAAGCCCGAGCTGGTCGATGAGGTCGATGGTCGACGGGTGGATCGTGTCGCCCCGGAAGTCGCGGAAGAAGTCGGAGTGCCGCTCCAGCACGACGACCGCGACTCCGGCCCGTGCCAGGAGCAGCCCCAGCATGACTCCGGCCGGACCGCCGCCGGCGATGCAGCACGTCGTGGAGAGTCGTGGCTCAGACATCGCGGTCCCCTGCTCGCACGACGCGCGGCTGCGGTCGCGTGGGCCGATCCTAGCGAGCCAGCCGCCGGCCGGTGTGCGGCCACCGCACCCCGCAAGGCCCGCGGGAGGGCCGACGACGAGCACCCGGACCTGGTAGGCTGCCAACATGTCTAGCCAAGTTGCGGCCTCTCCCTCCGACACGCTGGTGGGCGTCTCGGTGGTCGACGGCGACCTCACGCTGACCGACGGCGAGCGCACCGTGGAGGTGGCGGCGGTGTGGCTGCGCGACAGCTGCACCGACGCCGAGAGCCGCGACCCGGTCAGCGGGCAGCGGCTCTTCGACATCGGGGACCTGCCGCCCGACGTGCGCGTGGTCGAGGCGAGGGTCAGCGGCGAGACGCTCGAGGTGGCCTTCGCCCCGGACGGTCACCGGTCGCGCTTCGACCTCGGCGAGCTGCTCGACGCCGTCCGGACGCCTCCGCGAGACGACCGCAACGAGTCCGGCAAGCGCCTGTGGCCACGGGTCACCGACCTCGGTGGGCTGACCCGCGTGCCGTGGGCGCGGTACGTCGCGGACCCGGCGCCGGTGCTGCGCTCCGTCGTCGAGGACGGGTTCGCGCTGCTGGCCGAGGTGCCGGCGCGCGAGGGTCAGGTGATCGACGTCGCGGAGACCTTCGGCTTCGTCCGGGAGACCAACTACGGGCGGATCTTCGACGTGCGCATCGAGGACAACGCCACCAACCTGGCCTTCACCGGGCGCGCGATCAGCCCGCACACCGACAACCCCTACCGGGACCCGGTCCCGACCATCCAGCTGCTGCACTGCCTGGCGAACGCGGCGGACGGCGGCGACTCCGGCCTCGTCGACGGCTTCGCCGCGGCGGCTCGGCTCCGGGAGCAGGACCCCGCGGCGTTCTCGGTGCTGGCGACGACGAAGGTGGCCTACCGGTTCGACAGCCCCGACGCGCACCTGGAGTCGCTCGCGCCGCTGGTGGGTCTGGACGCGGGCGGCCGCATCCGCGAGATCCGGTACAACAACCGGTCGATGCGGGTGCCCGCCCTGCCGCGGGAGGAGGCCACCGCCTTCTACGCGGCCTACCGCGCCTTGGCCGACCTCGTTCTGGACCCGGCGGCGCAGCTGCGCTTCCGGCTCGACCCCGGGGACTGCGTGATCTTCGACAACACCCGGGTGCTGCACGCGCGCAGCGCCTTCCAGGCCGTCGGTGGACGGCATCTGCAGGGCACCTACGCCGACCTCGACGGCCTGCTGAGCACGCTCGCCACCCTGGCCGGCCGGTGACCCCGCAGCCCGTGGCGCCCGGACCGGTGCACGCCTACGACGCGCTGGCCGAGCTCTTCGACAGCGAGGGCGGCCAGGAGTACCTCGGGGAGCACGTGTCGATGGCCCAGCACATGCTGCAGTCGGCCGCTGCGGCGCGAGCGACCGGTGCTCCCCGCTCGCTGGTCGTGGCCGCCGTGACCCATGACGTCGGGCACTTCACCGGCGTGCTCAGCGGGCGTGAGCTGATGAGCGGCACCGACAACCACCACGAGGAGGTCGCCGCCTCGTGGCTGGGCCGGTGGTTCGACGAGGAGGTCACCGAGCCGGTGCGCCTGCACGTGCAGGCCAAGCGCTACCTGTGTGCGGTCGACCCCGACTACCTCGGCGAGCTCTCGCAGGCATCCCGGTACACCCTGCAGGTGCAGGGCGGCCCGATGTCGGCGGGCGAGGTCGCGGCCTTCGCGGCCTTCGCGTACGCCGAGCCGGCCACCCGGCTGCGCCGGTTCGACGACCGCGGCAAGGACCCCGGGGTCCGGGAGCTGTCGCTGGCGGAGTTCGGCGAGGACATCCGGGCGCTCGACCGGACCGTCAGCGGCCGTCCCGCGCGGTGAGCGGGGCGGCGATCCGCGCCGTGGTGTTCGTGGTCGCCGAGTTCCGCAGCACGAACGCGACCGCCTCCCCGCGGTAGAGGTCGACGGAGAGCTCCACGACCCGGCCGTCCGGGTCCGTCGTACGCCTGGTCGTCCGCAGCAACGGCGACCCGTCTGGGACCCCGAGCAGACCGGCGACCCGCCTCGTCGCGGCGACGGCGTCGATCTGGTGCTGGGCGTGCGCGAGCACCACCCCACGGTGCTCCAGGCACTCGGTGATCGACTCCCGGTCGAGGTCGATCCCCCGGATCAGCGGCTCCAGGCGCATGGGGTAGAACGTGTCCTCGACCATGGTCGGGGTGCCGCCGAGCAGCCGGACCCGCTGCACGTGCAGCACGGTGGAGCCCGCCGGCTCGCCGAGGGCCGCGGCGACCTCGGGCGGCGCCCCGTCGGTGGCGACCTCCAGCGTGCGGCTGCTGGGCGTCTCGCCGATGCTCCGCGCCCAGCGTGAGAAGCTCAGCAGCTCCGTCATCGGCTGGAGGCGCTGCCCCTCCTGCGCCCGGCGCCGGGCCCCCTGCCGGGAGGACACCACTCCCGTGCCTCGCAGGTGCGCGAACGCCTGGCGGACGGTGCCGCGGGAGACGCCGTAGGCGCTGGCGAGCTCGTTCTCCGACGGCAGGCCGCGGCCGCCGGCGTACGCCCCGCCGCTGATCGCGGTGCTCAGGTCGTCCGCGATCCTGCGGTACAACGGCAGAGCGTCCTCACCGGAAGCCACCCGGCCAGGCTAGTGCGCGAGGTCGGCGGTGGCCCGCCCGGTGGCGACGATGACGTGCGTCGCCTCCGGGCGGGCTGCCGAAGGCCCGGAGGGTCAGGACGTGAAGCCCATCGTGGCGGTGCTGCCGCCGAACAGGCTGTCGCCGCCATAGGTGACCTTGACGGTGTGCGTGCTGCCGGGAGCGAACGTCACGGGGAACTGAGCCTTCCCCGCGCCGGTCAACGAGAACACCTGGCTCGCCTGGGCGTCGACCACGAAGGTCACGAGGCCGGACGGCACTCCCTTGGCGGGCGCCACGGCCGTCACCGCCACCGCGACGGTGGACTTGCCCGGGTTGGTGGTGACCGGCGTCACCGACAGCGTGCTCAGGCTGGAGGCCTTCGCAACGACGACGGTGACGGTGGAGTCGCTGCCCGAGAACGTCGTCGAGCCCGCGTAGGTGGCGGTGATCGTGTGACTGCCCAGCGCCAGCCCCCCGGTGACCGTGAGCTTGGCCGTCTCCGTCGTCCCCACGAGGGCGAGCGCCACCGTTCCCAGAGTCGTCGTCCCCTCCTTGAACGTCACGGACCCGGTCGGCTTGACGGTCCCCGACACCGGCTTGACCACCGCCTTGAGCTTGACGTCCTGGCCGGGGGTCGGCGCCGGCGTGCTGGTGCTGGCGGTGGTGGCGGTCGCGGCCTTGCCCACCGTGATGGTGACGCTCAGCGACGTGCTGGCCGCGAAGTCGGTGGACCCGTTGTACGTCGCGGTGAACGTGTGGGTGCCCACCGCCAACGTGGTCAGCGAGAGCTTGGCGGTCTGCACCGTGCCGACGAGAGCCAGGGTGGCCGTGCCCGCCGTGACCGTGCCTTCCCTGAACGTCACGGTTCCCGTGGGCTTGGCCGTGCCGCTGGCGGGCCTGACCTGGGCCTTGAGCTTGGCGGTGCCACCGACGCCGATGGTCGGCGTGCTGGTCGACAGCCTGGTGTTCGACGGTGATGCCGCGGACGCCGGCCCGATGCTCCCCAGCATCGATGCGGCGACAACGCTCGCAGCAAGGAGGGCGAGCCGTCGACGGCTCGCCTGGAAACTAGAACTCACGATCTTCCCCTCGAATAGTGCGCAGGCCTGTGCGCAGGCCACGCATCCCCCCACTCCGACATCGGGAGCGGCAGCCAACCCCCGTTGGCCGATGTCATGACTTTGGGGTCCGTGTCCCGCCTTGTCAATGACACGAGGGACGGCCGGCCATGGCCGTACCGGACCACCCGTCATAGTCCGAATGGTGCGTTCTGCCCCGACGGAGGTGGGCGCAGGACGAGGCGGGCAGGCGCACGGCGAGTCGCCTCAGGGCCAGGAGGCAGCGATGCGGACGACCGGCTCGTGGTGGACGGGGAAGCTGACGCTGTTGGCGATGAAGCACAGCTCGTTGGCACGGCGATGGGCCCTGGTGGCGGCCTCGACCATGGTCGAGCCGGCGACGGTGACCTCTGGGTGCAGCACCACGCCGGTGAACCGCCCGCTTCCGTCCGCCTCCGTCCTCATGGAGCCGGTCGCGCGGTCGACGTACCCGGTCACCACGACACCCGCGTCAACGCAGACGTGCAGGTACGACAGCATGTGGCACTGGGCGAGCGCGGCCAGGAGCAGCTGCTCGGGGTTCCACCGCTCGCGGTCGCCGTGGAAGGTCCGGTCGGCCGAGCCGACCAGGTCGGGCGGCCCGTCGGCGCTCACGACGTGCGTGCGCCGGTAGCCGCGGTAGGTCGAGGTGCCCTCGCCGGTGTCTCCGGTCCAGGTCACCGTCAGGGCATAGCGATGGTCCATCGGACCATCATCGCCGCGCAGGGCGGCGCGAGGTCGCCGTTCGGCACGGAGCTCGCACCCCGCCCGCTCAGCCGGCGCCCTTCGCCAGCCGGTCGGCGATGTACTCGGCCTGCCTGATGGCCAGCGCGACGATCGTCAAGGTGGGGTTGGCCGCCGCGCCGGAGGTCATCTGCGAGCCGTCGCTGATGAACAGCCCGGGTACGTCGTGGGCCTGGCCCCACCGGTCGGCGACCCCGTCCTCGGCCCGCTCGCTCAACCGGCAGGTCCCCAGGTTGTGCGTCGCCGGGTACGGCGGGGTGTGGTGCACGCCGAGCGCACCGACCGCCTCGTACAGCATGTCGGCGCGGCTGAAGCCGTGGGCGCGCATCGCCACGTCGTTGGGGTGGTCCTGGAACCACACGTCGGCCGCCGGCAGCCCCCACTGGTCCTTGACCGACGCGTTCAGCGTCACCCGGTTGGTCTCCTGCGGCAGGTCCTCGCCGACGATCCACAGGCCCGCGGTGTTCTCGTAGGCGTCCATGACCTCGGTGAAGCCCGGGCCCCACTCCCCGGGGTCGATGAACGCCGCGAGGAACGCCGGCCCCAGCGACAGCGTCTCCAGGTAGTAGCCGCCCACGAAGCCGCGGGAGGTGTCCTGGCGCGCCTCGTCGGCGATGATGCCGGCCATCGTCTCGCCCCGGTACATGTGCACCGGCTTGTCGAAGCGCGCGTAGACCGACCCGGTGAGGTGCCGCATGTAGTTGCGGCCCACCTGGCCGGAGCTGTTGGCGAGGCCGTCCGGGTGCAGTGCGCTGGCGCTCATCAGCAGCAGCCGCGGCGTCTCGATGGAGTTGCCCGCCACGCACACCACCGCCGCGGCCTGCCGGTGCAGGCTGCCGTCCTTGTCGACGTACAGCACCGCGTTGGCCCGCCCGCGGGCGTCGTGGGTGATCTGCACGGCTTGGGAGCCCGGCCGCAGGTCGCACCTCCCGGTCCGGAGCGCCCGCGGCACCTCCCGGACCGCGGTGCTCCACTTGGCGGTGCTCTTGTCGCCCTGGAAGTTGAACCCGTCCTGGATCGAGGCGGGGCGGCCGTCGTACGGCTCGGCGTTGGTGCCGTAGGGACCGGTCGCGTAGAACCGGTAGCCGACCTGCTCGGCGCCGTTGGCGAAGACCTTGTAGTTGTTGTTGGCCGGCAGCGGCGGCCGGCCGTGGCGGTGCGTGGAGCCGATCGCCCTCTCCGCGCGGTCGTAGTACGGCGCCAGCTCCTCGAGCGTGATCGGCCAGTCGAGGATGTTCGCGCCGTCGATGTCGCCGTAGTAGGTCCGGGTCTTGAGCTCGTACGCGCGGAACCGCGGCGTGGCGCCCGACCAGTGGGTGGTGGAGCCGCCCACGGCCTTGACGACCCAGGCCGGGAGGTTCGGGAAGTCGCGGGCGACCCGGTAGGGGCCCGAGGCGGTGCGGGCGTCCAGCCAGGCCATCTGCTGGAACGAGGCCCACTCGTCGTTCTCGTAGTCCTCCGGCATCAGGTAGGGACCGGCCTCGAGCACGACGCAGGCGATGCCCTTGGCGGTGAGCTCGTAGGCCAGCGTGCCGCCGCCGGCACCGGACCCGACGATGACCACGACCTCCTCGTCGTGGCCGATGCTCGCTCCGTAGTGGTCCTGCCGGGTGGGCAGGCGCTCGGCGTCGGACCGCTGGTCCGGGTCCACGTGGTCGGTCGTCATGCGCGGACTCCTCAGGCCTGGGTGGGTGCGGTGGTGGGCTCGTCGTCGGGGGCGACCTCGACGAGCTGGTCGGGCCCGTCGTACTCCTCGATGCGGGGCGTCGGCAGCCAGTCGAGGTCGTCGAAGCCGCGGTGCAGGTAGCCGCCCTGCTCGAACGAGGGCCCTTCGTAGCCGAGCAGCCGGTGCACCTCGGCGTCGTCGTACAGCGAGACGACGGCCACGCCCCGGATGAGCACGAAGAACTCGGCGTCCTCGACTCCCCGGAGCAGGGCCAGCGCCGCCTCGTCGTCGAGGTCGGCGAAGGCGGCCTGCTCGCCTGCGGCGGCGGCGCGGGCGTCCAGGGTGGCCAGGCCCTCGGTGAGGACCAGGCGGTGCCACAGGGAGTCGGCGGCCTGGGCGAGGATGGCGTCCGCGGTGCGCTCGTAGGGGCCGTCGGGGAACCGCGGGTGCGGGTAGGCGGCCCGCAGCAGCCGGACGAGGGTGCGGCGGCCGTCCGTCTCGACGGACGAGGTGGTCGGGTCGGGCACGAGCTGCCTCCGGTGTGACGAGGTGAGGTGACGGCCGCCACGGTAGGCAACCGGCGAGCGTCGCCATAGCCGGCTTATCGGTCGGCGAGAACGGGCGTGCCGTCCGGGGTCAGCGCGTGGTGCCCGAGCGGTAGAACCGGCTGACCCGGGAGGCGGTGGCGCGCAGTGCGGCCTCCACCTCGCCCCGCCCGGTGGCGAAGCGCGCGTCGGGGCCGGACACCGCCACCGACCCGACCAGCACGCCACTGGCCGCCCGGACCGCCGCGGCCGCGCAGGTCGCGCCGTCCTGGAACTCCCCGAACTCCCAGGCGATGCCGCGGTCGGCCACGCGGTCGAGGTGCTCGCTCAGCTCCCGGTGGCCGGTGATGGTCGCGGCGCCGAACCGCGGCATCGGCTCGGGACCGAGGTGGAGCGCGCGTTGGGCGGGGGTCATGTTCGCCAGCAGGATCTTGCCGAGAGCGGTGGCGTGCGCCGCCTCGTGGAACCCGAACTCCAACGGCCGCAGCCGGGGCCATCGCGGGGAGTCGGCGGTGAACACCACCGCGATCTGGGACCCCCGGTGCACCGCGAAGTACGCCGCGGCGCCCACCGCGTGATGCAGGCCCATCACCTCGGCGCGCACCTCGCGCGACACCCCGATCTGCTGGTGCAGGGACACGCCGAGCTGGTGCAGCTTGTAGCCGAGCTCGAACCGCCCCTCCTCCCGGATGTGGACGAGGTAGTCGCTGTCGAGCAGCTCGCGCGACAACCGGTAGACGGTCGGCAGCGGCAGCCCCGTGGCCTCGGCGATCTCCTTCGCGGAGGCGCCGCCGCGGCCGGCGACGACCTCGAGGATCTCCAGCGTGCGGTGCACCGACCCCGGCCGCGCCCCGTGCTCCAGGTTCGGCGCCGTGCCCGACCCCCCGCCCCTCGGCCCGCCGGCCGACCCGGTCGCCTCCGTGGCCATGGCCTCAGCCTAGGCGCCGGCGCACCTGCCCGGGAGCCGCGCCTCGACCGCCCAGCCGCCCACGCCGGTCGCCCCGGCGCTGAGCTGTCCACCGAGCGTCCGGGTGCGCTCGCGCAGACCGACGAGGCCGCGGCCCGTGCCGGCCAGCGGTGCGCGACCGGGCCCAGGCGGTGGTCACCGCCTACGAGTCGGGCTTCGTGGCCCGCAACAAGGGCTGAGTCGGGCTCCCGGCGTGAGCGCGCGCGGTCGCCGTCAGGTCGATGGTGAACGCGGGCAGCAGCAGCTGGGCCAGCGGCCCGATCGCGAGCGCGTAGACCACGGTGCCGATCCCGATGCTGCCGCCGAGGGCCAGCCCCGCCAGGACGACGGTGAGCTCGATGCCGGTGCGGACGGTCCGCAAGGACCGGCCCGTACGGCGGGCGAGCCCGGTCATCAGGCCGTCGCGCGGCCCTCGACCGAGCTGGGCGCCGATGTAGAGGGCGGTGGCCAGCCCGCACAGCAGCACGCCCCCGACCATGAGCCCGACCCGCAGCGCGAGCGCCTTCGGGGAGTCGAGCAGCGCCAGCGTCCCGTCGGCGGAGAAGCCGACGACGAGCGCGTTCGCCACCGTGCCGATCCCCGGGGTCTCGCGCAGCGGGATCCAAACCAGCAGCACCACGAAGCTCATCGCCACGACGGCCTGCCCGAGCGTGAGCGGCAGGTAGCGGATCAGCCCCGAGTGCAGCACGTCCCACGGCGCCAGGCCCAGGCCGCCGCGGACCATCATGGCCAGCGAGACGCCGTACGAGACCAGCCCGACGAGCAGCTGGGGCAGCCGGCGTGCCAGTCGCCCGGCACGCAGCTGGGCCACCGGGCCGAGCTCGGTGAGCGCGGGAGGGGGCGGGACGGTGTCGGTCACCCCTCCATGCTCGCCGCAACTGGCCTTCTCAAGAAGAGCCAATCCTGGCAGAGTGGCCTGCATGCTCCGCTCCATCCATGCCAGTCGGGTGGCCACCCTGGTGGCCGACTTCCCCCGCGCGCCCGCGTATGCCGGCCTGGCCGACGCGCTGGCTGCGGTCATCGGTGACGGCCGGATCCCGCTGGACACCCGGCTTCCGAGCGAGCGCGAGCTCACGCAGGCGCTGGGCGTCTCCCGCACGACGGTGACCCGCGCCTACGCGGCGCTCCGGGAGGCCGGCTACGCCCGGTCGCGCCGCGGCTCCGGGACCTTCGCCCTGGTGCCCGGCGGTCACTCCCGGGTCCTCGACCGCGCGCTGGTGCCCCGGGCCGACGCCGAGCCGGTCATCGACCTGAACTGCGCGGCTCTCTCGGCACCCCCCGGTGTCGCGCAGGCGTACGCGGAGGCGGTGACCGAGCTGCCGCCCTACCTCGCCGGCCACGGCTACTTCCCGGCCGGGCTGCCACGGCTGCAGCAGGCGATCGCGGCCGGCTACGCGGCGCGCGGGCTGCCGACCGACCCCGACCAGATCATGGTCACCCCCGGTGCGCTCTCCGCAGCCTCCATCGTGGCCCACGCGCTGACGGGTCCGGGCGACCGGGTCCTCGTCGAGTCACCGGTCTACCCCAACGCCACCGATGCGCTGCGCCGAACGGGTGCGCGGCTGCGCCCGACGCCCGTCGACCCCGACGGTTGGGACCTCGACGCCACCACCGCGCTGCTGCGGCAGACCGCCCCCCGGCTGGCCTACCTCATCCCGGACTTCCAGAACCCCACCGGCCACCTGATGACCGACTCCCAGCGAGAGCGGTACGCCGGGGCGCTGCGCCGTACCCGCACCGTCCCGATCGTCGACGAGGCCCACCAGGCCCTACCCCTCGACGGCCAGCCGATGCCGCGACCGTTCGCCGCGCACGCGCACGACGCCGTCACGATCGGCAGCGCCAGCAAGGGGTTCTGGGGCGGGCTCAGGATCGGATGGGTCCGCGCCCCCCATGCGCTGATGGAGCGCCTGACCCACACCCGGGTCAGCATGGACCTCGGGGCGCCGGTCCTCGAGCAGCTGGTCCTGGTGCGGTTGCTCGCCGACTCCGAGCACCTCCTCCAGGCCAACCGCGCGCGGCTGCGTGAGCAGCGCGACGCGCTCGTCGCCGCGGTGGGTGACCGGCTTCCCGAATGGCGGTTCCGCACTCCCACCGGCGGTCTCGCGCTCTGGTGCCGGCTGCCCGACCCGGTGGCGACCGAGGTCGCCGCCGAGGCGGAGGAGCACGGCGTCATCGTGGCGCCCGGACCCGTCTTCGCGGTCGAGGGCGGGCTCCACCGCTTCCTCCGGATCCCGTGGACCCGGCCCGCCGACGAGCTCGCCGCCGCCGTCGACGTACTGGCGCAGGCGTGGTCCACGGTCCGCTCCCGCCCCGGCCGCGACGCCAACCGGCGCCACCGCGTCATGGTCGCCTAGCTGCGCGACCCGGTGACCCGGTGACGGCCGGGGGCCGCGCTCAGGCGGCCCGCGAGCCGCTCACCCGACGCGCCGGACGCGTCATCTCGAGCACCGTGGACTGGGCCTTGGCGCCGAGCCCGTTGGGCAGCGAGAGCCGGATGACCTTCTTCCAGGCGGACGCGACCTGTCGCGGCAGCGACCCGGTGACGTAGGGCAGGTCGTACTTCTCGAACAGGGCGCGCACCTGGGGCGCGATCTCGGCGTACCGGTTGCTCGGCAGGTCGGGGAACAGGTGGTGCTCGACCTGGTGCGAGAGGTTCCCGGTCATGAAGTGCATGGCCTTGCTGCCGGAGATGTTGGCCGAGCCGAGCATCTGCCGCAGGTACCACTCGCCGCGGGTCTCCCCGTTGATCGAGCGGCGCTCGAAGGTCTGCACGCCGTCGGGGAAGTGCCCGCACATGATGACCGAGTGCGTCCACAGGTTGCGGATCAGGTTCGCGGTCGCGTTGGCGGTCAGCGTGTTCAGCGCCGACGGGCCCGAGAG
>JAICKK010000186.1 GCA_025927955.1 Nocardioidaceae bacterium | reverse complement strand
GAGGTGGCGAGGCGCTAGCCGAGCCCTCGACACCATGGTCACGTTCGCCTCACGCTGGTTGAGGTGGCGAGGCGCTAGCCGAGGCCTCGAAACCATGGTCACGTTCGCCTCACGCTGGTTGAGGTGGCGAGGCGCTAGCCGAGGCCTCGAAACCATGGTCACGTTCGCGCGAGGGTGCGGGTGGTTTCGAGGCCCTCGCCCCTGGGGGCTCGGGCACCTCAACCAGCGGCGGCTCGGGCACCTCAACCAGCGGCGGGTCGGGCACCTCGACCAGCGGCGGGTCGGGCACCTCGACCAGCGGCGCGTCGGGCACCTCGACCAGCGGCCGCCCGGGCACCTCGACCAGCGCCGCGGGCGTCGTCTCCTGCGGTCGTCAGGCAAGGGGCCTGCCCAGCACTAGACTTCCCGGGAGCCGGCGCCGGTGCCGGACGAGGGGCAGGGCGGCTGCCGGCGAGGACAAGGGGTCTGCGTGCGGAACATGTTCGGGCGCAGCGGCCAGGTCGGTCGCGACCTGCTCGCCGTGGACTGGGCGGCCACGCCGCTGGGCGACCTGGAGAGCTGGCCGTCGAGCCTGGAGTCGGTCGTCCGGCTGGTGCTCACGTCCCGGTTCTCCATGTGGATGGCCTGGGGACCCGAGCTCACCTTCTTCTGCAACGACGCCTACCGCCGCGACACGCTGGGGAAGAAGTACCCGTGGGCCCTCGGCAAGCCCTCGCGCGAGGTGTGGTCGGAGATCTGGGACGACATCGGGCCCCGGATCGAGGCCGTGACGACCACCGGGGTGGCCACCTGGGACGAGTCCTTGATGCTGTTCCTGGAGCGCAGCGGCTACACCGAGGAGACCTACCACACCTTCTCCTACAGCCCGGTCTTCGACGACGACGGCGTGATCGCCGGGATGCTGTGCGTGGTCAGCGAGGACACCGAGCAGGTCGTCGCCGCCCGGCGGATGCAGACGCTGCGCGACCTGGGCTCCCGGCGCGGCTCCGCCCTCACCGAGGCGGAGACGATCACCACGGCGTGCCGCGAGCTCGGCGCCAGCCCGCGCGACCTGCCGTTCTCGCTGGTCTACCTCTTCGACGAGGACGGCTCGAGGGCCCGGCTGGCCTGCTCCACCGGCTTCGCCGGCGCCCACCCGGCCGCGCCGGAGGTGCTCGCGCTCGACGACCCGGACCCCGCCTGGCCGGTCGCGCCGGTGCGGCTGGGGGAGACCGTGCACGTGCGCGACCTGCCCGAGCGCTTCACCGACCTGCCCTGCGGAAGCTGGGAGATGCCGCCGCTCGAGGCGCTCGTCGTCCCGCTCGCGGCGGCCAGCGGCGCCACGCCGTACGGACTGCAGGTCTTCGCACTCAACCGCTACCGGCCGCTCGACGACGGCTACCGCGACTTCATCGACCTGGTCGCCGGCCAGCTCGCGGCCAGCATCACCGACGCCCGCGCCTACGAGTTCGAGAGGGCGCGCGCCGAGACGCTCGCCGAGCTCGACCAGGCCAAGACCGACTTCTTCACCAACGTCAGCCACGAGTTCCGGACGCCGCTGACGCTGCTGCTCGGCCCCGCCGAGGACGCCCTCGGCGACGAGGCGGAGCCCCTTCCGGAGGGGCAGCGCCACCGCGTGGAGGTCATGGCCCGCAACGGCCAGCGGCTCCTCAAGCTGGTCAACACGCTGCTGGACTTCTCCCGGCTGGAGTCCGGCCGGCTCGAGGCCCGCTTCGAGCCCGTCGACCTCGCGGAGTACACCCGCGAGCTCGCCGGCACCTTCGACACGGCCGCCGAGCGGCTCGGACTGAGCCTCACCGTCGACTGCGGGCCGCTGCGCGAGCCGGTGTACGTCGACCGGGACCTGTGGGCCAAGGTCGTGCTCAACCTGCTGTCCAACGCCGTGAAGTTCACTTTCGAGGGGGGCGTCTCGGTCCGGCTGGCCGACTCGCCCTCGGGGCCCGAGCTCACCGTCTCCGACACCGGCACGGGCATCCCCGAGCAGGAGCTCCCGCACCTGTTCGAACGCTTCCACCGGGTCAGCGGTGCCCGCTCGCACACCCACGAGGGGTCCGGCATCGGGCTCGCCCTGGTCCGGGAGCTCGTCGCGCTGCACGGCGGCAGCGTCGCCGTGCGCAGCGCGCTCGGCGCCGGCAGCACCTTCACCCTGCACGTGCCCTACGGTCGCGACCACCTGCCGGCCGACCAGGTGGTGGAGGACCACGACATCCTGTCCACGGCGGTGGCGGCTGCCGCGCAGGGGTTCCTGGCCGAGGCCAGCTACTGGGCCGACAGCGGTAGCCGCGACCAGCCACCCGCCCGCCTGGGCGCACCCCACGACCAGTCCGTGGCCCGCATCCTCGTGGTCGACGACAACGCCGACATCCGCGAGTACGTCGCCGGGCTGCTGAGCGAGGAGTACGTCGTCCACACGGCCGTCGACGGCCTCGACGCGCTCGCGCAGGCACGTGAGCTGCCGCCGGACCTCGTGCTCACCGACGTGATGATGCCCCGGATGGACGGGTTCGAGCTGCTCGCCGAGCTCCAGGCCGACCCGCTCACCGTCGGCGTCCCGGTGGTGATGCTCTCGGCCCGCGCCGGCGAGGAGGGCATGCTGCAGGGTCTCGACGCGGGGGCCGACGACTACCTCGTCAAGCCGTTCACCGCGCGCGAGCTGCTGGCCCGGGTCCGTGCCAACCTCGAGCTGGACCGCGCCCGCCGTACCCGCCGCCAGCTGGAGCGCAGCCGCGCGCTGCTGGACCAGGCGCAGCGGCTGGCCCGTGTCGGGTCCTGGGAGATCGACCTGGTCGCGGACCGGGTCGAGGCGTCGGATGAGTTCCTGCGGATCGCCGGGATCAGCCAGGAGCAGCTCGCGGAGATGGGCTACGACGACATCGTGCGGCGCATCATCCACCCCGACGACCAGGCGATGGTCCGAGAGGCGCTCGAGCGCACCGACGCCGGCGGGATCCACTACGAGACCCGTGTGGTCCGGCCCGACGGCGAGACGGTCCTGGTCTCCGTGTACGGCGAGCTGGTGGTCGACGAGCCGACCGGGCACGAGGTGCTGCGCGGCTCGGTCCAGGACGTCACCGAGCGCCGGGCCGCCGAGGAGGCGCTGTCGATGGCGGCGGCGAACGCCGAGGCCGCCGCGCGCGAGCACACCATCGCCGACCAGCTGCAGCGCAGCCTGCTGCCACGGGTCGGCGGTGACCTCGAGCACCTCGAGGTGGCCACCTACTACCGCGCCGGCGTCGAGGGCACCCAGGTCGGCGGCGACTGGTACGACGTCATCGCCCTCGGCGGCGGCCGGACCGCGCTCGTGGTCGGCGACGTGATGGGCCGCGGCGTGCGCGCGGCCGCGGTGATGGGCCAGCTGCGGGCGGCCGTGCGCGCCTACGCCCGCCTCGACCTGCCGCCGGCGGACCTCCTGGAGTCCCTCGACGGGCTGGTGCGCGACATCGGCGAGGACCAGATCGTGACCTGCATCTACGCGGTCTTCGACCCCGCCGACCGGGTGCTCCGCTTCGCCAACGCGGGCCACCTGCCGCCGATCGTCGCCACCCCGGGCGAGGGCTGCCGGGTGGTCGACGGTGACGAGAACCCACCCCTGGGCGTGGGACCGTTCAACCTGTCCCAGCACGAGGTGGACCTGGCCTCCAACGCGCGTGTCGTGCTCTACACCGACGGCCTGGTGGAGCGTCGCGGCGAGGACCTCGAGCTGGGCATCAAGACGCTCGCGGAGCACCTCGCCGACCTGCACGGACCGGTCGAGGGGGTCCCCGAGGAGCTGGCGGCGGCCATGCTCCCGGACGGGCCCGACGACGACGTGGCGATCCTCATCGCGCGCGTCGACCCGCCCTCGGCCGAGGACAGCCTCTCCCGCCGGCTGGAGCCGGAGAGCTCCGCGGTGGCGAGCGCGCGGGACCTCGTCACCAGGTACCTCGCCGACCGCGCGGTCCCGTCCGGCGTGGTCACCGAGGCTGCGCTCGCGACCAGCGAGCTGGTCACCAACGCGCTGCTGCACGGCCGGCCGCCCGTCGACCTCCGGCTTCGGGTGGAGGGCGCCGAGGTGCTGGTGGAGGTCCGCGACCGGGCGACCTACCAGCCACGCAAGCAGCGTCCGGGTGAGCTCGACGAGCACGGCCGGGGCCTGCAGATCGTCAGTGCCCTGGCCAGCCGGTGGGGCACCCGCCCGACCGAGCACGGCAAGGCCGTGTGGTGCGTGCTGCCGACGGGGACCTGACGGGCCGAGAGCCGCCTCCCGCTGGGAGGTCTCAGCCGGTGCCGTCGGCGCTCTGCTCCCACCGCAGCAGCGCGCCGGCCGGCTCACCGCGAAGCGCGGCCCTGGGTACGACGCGCACGTCCGCGTCCGTGGTCACGGCGGCGGCGACGAGCGCCAGGTCGGCGCGGACCGGACCGTCCACCACCACGCTCCCGAACGCCAGCCCCGGGTGGTCGGCGGGGTCGAGCTGCACCTCGGCCGCCGCGTCGAGATCGAGGAGGAGCGTGTCGACCTGGCCGCGCACGAAGGCGTCCGCGACCTCCTTCACCGACCCGGCCGTGGCACCGTCCTGCCCGAGCCGGTCGCGCAGCCGGTCGACCACCTCGAGCCGGCGCGCCACCACGTGCTCCATGAGCGCCTCGCGCACCGCCTGCTGGAGCGCCTCGTCCCCGCCGTCGGCGGCCCGGGTGCCGCTGGCCACCTCCACGACCGTGGCGGGTGCGTCAGCGAGCGCCTCCAGGACCATCGGACGGGACTGCGGGTCGCCGGCCAGCAGCACCAGCCTCTGACCATGTCGGATGTGGTGCATGATCTCGTCCGCGACCGCCTTGGCGTTCTGCGCCCAGACGTTCTCGGTGACGTGCTGGAACCGCAGCGCGGACCAGCCGCCCACGGGGACCTGGTGCACGTGCAGCGTCTCCCCGCCGACGGTGCTCTGCTCGTGCGGATCGGGGACGTCGGAGTCGTAGGCCGCCACGTCGCCGCCCTCGTGGTCGACGACCGCCAGCACGAACTCGAGGACCGAGTCCTGGTGCCGGAGCCACCCCGACAGGTCGGGCAGCGGTCCCCAGCCGACCGTGGGAGCGTCGACCCGGGCGTGGGTCACCTCGTCGAGCACGATCCCGTCGGCGGCGGTGGCGACGACCGTCCGGGCGACCGGCGAGGCTTGCTTCACGAGCTCGGAGAGCCGCTCGGACACGACGTCGACGACCTCCTTGTCGGAGCCCAGGTCGGCCAGCGTCCCGCAGGCCGACCGCACCCGGAGCTCGTGCTCGTGCTCGCCGTTCTCGGTGTCGTGGCTCACATCGGTGGTCACGCTCGCGAACGGGCCCGTGGCGGAGTAGACGGAGGAGAGCTGTGTCGTGTGCATGACGCCCCACATACCCGACCTGCGGCGCGGCTAACGCCCCCTCGGCACGGGCGGAACCACCCGTCCGGGTCTTGTGGTGCGACGACGCGCGAGCAGACGCTCGACGCGAGCCCGGCGCACTGCTCCGGGGTGCGCGGGCTCCTCCCGTCCGACCGCATCCCGAAGGAGCCGAGACCATGGGGAAGACCCTGCCGGTGGCCCTGTCCGTGTTCGTGCTCGTCGTACCCGCCGCCGCCACGATGGGCGTGCTGGCCGCCACCGGCTCGGCGGCCAGTGCCTCGGCCCGGTCGGCCAACCTCGCCGTCAGCGGTGCCGTCGCGGGCGGTGAGCGCACCATCGAGGCGTCGCACCCTGTCGTGTTCGTGTTCACGATGAGGAACCGCGGGCCCGGCGACGTCGACTCGTCTGCGGACCTGGGCTACGTCAGCGTGCGCAACGGCACCGTCACCGACCAGCTGTGCGTCTTCTCCACCGGCGCCAGCTTCAACGCGGACAGTCCGCAGTGCGAGTACGGCGCGCTCGGCGTCGGTCAGGCCGGCCGGATGACGCTGGTGGTGCAGCCGAGGACGGACGTCACCGACTTCTTGGTCAGCGTGAAGGTCTGCTCCTCGAACGAGAGCGGGATCCACGACCCCGTCGCGTCCAACGACTGCGTCACCCGCAGCGTGCGCGCCTTCTGAGTCGCGGTGCGGGCCGGAGAACGGCCCTGGTCCGGCCGGCATGTATGCTCTACGCGCCCGCCAGTCGGGCATGGGGCAGGTAGCTCAGTCGGTACGAGCGTCCGCCTGAAAAGTGGAAGGTCGGCGGTTCGACCCCGCCCCTGCCCACCACACGAAGCCGCAGGTCAGACGATGTGTCCGCCCTGCGGCTTCGCCACTGTGGACGGGCGATTGACAGCAGTTCTGACAGCAGCCTGAGTCATCCGAGTGCCTCACCGAGCCTGTCGAGGACCTTCCGCTTCTCGTCCAGGGACGCGTGCGCGTAGATCGTCATGGTCACGTCGATCGCGCTATGTCCGACGATCTGCTGCACCACATGCGGCGGTGCACCCTCCGCCAGCAACAGGCTCACGCACGTGTGCCTCAGGTCGTGGAACCGCGGCGGCGGCTCCCCGAGCACGGTGCGCACCTTGTACCAGCTGCGGCTCAGGTTGTCCGGCTCGATCGGCGTCCCGATCGTGGTTGCGAACACCATGTCTTCCTCGCACCACCGCGGACCAGCGGCCAAGCGCTCCGCAGCTTGCAAAGCCTTGTGCGCCCTCAGCGCCTCGACGCACGGGCCAGGAAGAGGGACCGTTCGGCGGGAGGTCCGGGTCTTCGGCGGCTGGAACCGCAGTTCACCCTCCACCCGCTGCAGCGTGTGCGCCACCACGAGGAACGCCTCGTCCAGGTCGACGTTCGACCACCGCAGCCCGAGCAGCTCACCGCGCCGCAGGCCGAGGTAGACCGCGAGCACGTAGAGCGCATGCAGCCTGTCGGACCGGGTGTGGCGCAGCAGCGTTCTCGCCTCCTCGACGCCGAGCCCACGGCCGACGTCGTAACGGGGAGTCTTGACCTGCACGAGCTTGGCCACGTTCCGGACCACCACCTCGTCCCGCATCGCACTCTGGAGCGCGTTCCGCAGCACGGCGTGGACCTGCTGGACGCCACGCGTGCCCATGCCGTCCTCCTCGAGTCGGGCAAGCAGGTCGCGAACGTCCGCGACGCCGAGAGCGCGCAAACGCTTCCTTCCCAGCGTTGGCACGATGTGGAGACGCACGATCAGTTCGTAACCCTGGTGGGTCTTCGGCGCCCGGTTCGGCCGCACCACACTCTCCAGCCAGTGCCGCAGGTAGCCCTCCACCGTCCAGTTGTCTTCCGGCATTCGCACCCCGCGGTCCATGTCCCGCTGCAGAGCGGTCATCTTCTCCCTGACCTCAGCCCGGGTCCGGCCGTAGAGCGTGGTCCTCTTGCGACGGCCCTTCGTGGTCACCACATACAACGAGGCCGCCCACCGACCGTCCTGGCGACGGAAGATGCTCCCTTCACCGTTCGCCCGACGGCTCATGCCGGCACGTCTTCGTCCAGCAACCGGTCGACCAGCTCCTGACACGCATGCACCGGGATCCGCCGTGACCGCCCGATCTGCACCGACCGCAGCAGCCGCATCCGGATCAGGTCGTACACCGTCGACTTCCCCACACCCAGCACCTCGGCGGCCTCCTCGGCCGTCAGCAGAATCTTCTCCACAGCAACCTCCGTCATTTGCGGGTGCCGGTGCAGCGGCCTCCCGACGTTTGGATCGTCCGGTCGTCTGCCTGCTCCTCAAGGGCACCCTGCGGGTGTCACTGCGTGATTCGCTGCGCTCACCCTTGACCAGCAGGCAG
>JAICKK010000072.1 GCA_025927955.1 Nocardioidaceae bacterium | reverse complement strand
CCAACGCCATGGACCTCAAGGTCCAGCCCGGCACGGTGGTCCTGCCGCACGGGTACATGACCTTCGTCGCCAACGACCCGACCTTCCGCCAGACCTACGGCAGCACCGTGTTCGTGGGCGGGCAGTACTCCGGCGGGCTCAAGGACGCCGAGCAGATCGACCTCACGCGTCCCGACGGCACGCTCGCGGACTCCGTCAACTACGGTGGCGCGGGCTGGCCGGCCGTCACCGGCCAGGCGCACTCCCTGGAGCTGACCAACCTGACCGCCGACAACAGCAACGGCGCGAACTGGCGTCTGTCCGGATCGGCCATGGGCAGCCCCGGCGCCACCAACAACTGACCGGACAACGTCGAGCATCACCCCCCGCGAGGTCCCACGAGCCACGGCTCGTGGGACCTCGCGTCGTTCTCCGAGGCACCGGAGGAGGGACCTCGGCTGCCGGGTGTCACAACACGTGGCCGGTCGTCGTCTCGATGTCGAACCCACCCACACAGGAGGACGACATGACCACGACCCGCATCCCTGCCGCCGAGATCACGGGTGTCAGGGGCGTGCTGACCAAGAGGCTCGCGAAGAGGACCCTGGGCCGGGTGCCGACCTCGCTCGGCGTCTACTGGCACAACCAGAGGGTGCTGCTGACCATGGCCGGCCTCGGTCGCAAGGTGCAGAGGTGGAACGCCTGCGACGAGCAGCTCAAGTCGTTCGCGCACATGGCGGTGGCCGCTCAGGTCGGCTGTAGCTGGTGCCTGGACTTCAACTACTTCGAGGCGCACAACAAGAACCTCGACATGGACAAGGCCCGCGAAGTCCCGCGGTGGCGAGAGTCGAACGTGTTCACGGCGCTCGAGCGCGAGGTGCTGGCGTACGCGGAGGCGATGACCGTGACCGAGCCGACGGTCACCGAGGAGATGGTGGCGTCGCTGCGCGCTCAGCTCGGTGAGCCCGCCATCGTCGAGCTCACGGCGGTCATCGCGTTCGCCAACTTCACCACGCGCCCGAACGTGGCACTCGGCATCGAGTCGGACGGTTTCGCTGCGGCGTGCGGACTCAAGCCCCTCGCGCCATCCACCGCCGTACGGTCCTGAACGTGGGTGTAGCCGAGGACCCGTTGGTCACCGGTCATGCCGCACCATGAGCGGCCCGGGACTTGCGGGCCAGCGAGTCGACCATCACCGCGACCGCGAGCACGGCGCCGGTGATCATGAACCGCAGGGAGGAGGACAGGTTCAGCAGGGTGAGGCCGTTGGAGATCGACTGGATCACGATGATGCCCAGCAGCGCCGAGAACGCGTTGCCCCGACCGCCGAACAGGCTCGTCCCGCCGATGACGGCCGCGGCGATGGCGTTGAGGTTGACGTCACCGGTGCCGGCCTGCTGGCTGGAGGACGCAAGCCGGGCCGCCCCGAAGATCCCCCCGAGCGCGGCGAAGGACGAGCAGAGCACGAACGCCGAGACGTAGATGCTCTTGACCTTGATGCCGGCGCGACGTGCGGCCTCGCGGTTGCCACCGACGGCGTGCATGGAACGGCCCCACCTGGTGCGGGTGAAGGCGTAGTTCATCACCAGCACCAGGCCGGCGAACACGCCGAACATCCAGGGCACGCCGCGGTCCCTGTTGAGGTACCAGACGACGACGAGCAGCAGGACCAGCACGACGCCGGAGCGGAGCGCCAGGAAGGTCATCGACTTGGCGGTGAGGCCGGCCCTCTCCCGGCTGGCGGCGATGACCGCGCTGGTGGCGAAGGAGCCGGCCGCGGCCAGCACGGCGATGATGTAGGCCACGACCGGCGGCATGAACACCAGCTGGCCGAAGTTGACCATCGTCGACCCGAACGGCAGGTTGATCGAGCCCTCCTGCCCGAGCAGCAGCAGCTGCAGACCGAGGAAGGCGAGCAGACCCGCCAGCGTCACCACGAAGCTCGGCATGCCGAACCGGTTGAACAGCTGGGCGTAGACCAAGCCCACCACCGCTCCGGCGAGCACCGCAGCCACGGCGGCGGCCAGGACCGGCCACCCGTGGTTGACCCACAGCACGCCGAGGATCGCCGAGGACATGCCGCTGACGGACCCGACCGAGAGGTCGATCTCCCCCAGCATCAGCACGCACACGATGCCCAGGGAGATGACGCCGACCGAGCAGCAGTCGAACAGCAGGTTCACCAGGTTGTTGCTGGACAGGAAGACCGGGTTGAGGGTCTGGAACACGGTCCAGATGATGATCAGCCCGACGACCACGGGCAGGGCCCCCAGGTCACCGGCGCGCACGCGCCGCCCGAAGGCGCGGGCCGCACCGGCCACTCCCTCGTCGGCGGCCAGCCGATCGTCGAGTCGGTCGATCCGTCGGGGCTCGGTGCGTGTGCGCTCGGTGCCGCTCATGAGTCCGCCTCCGTGGGCGTCGGTGTCGAGGCGGGATCGGTGGCATCTGCGGCGGCCTGGGTCCGTCGCGCGGTACGGCGGGAGACCGAGTTGTCGCTGGCGCCGGTGATCGCGCTGACGAGCTCCTCGTTGGAGGCGGTGGCCTCGAAGACGCCGTTGTTGCGGCCCAGGCGCAGGACGACGATGCGGTCGGCGACCGCGCGCACGTCCTCCATGTTGTGACTGACCATGATCACGCCGAGGCCACGCTCACGGACCCGCTCGATCAGGTCGAGGACCTCCGCTGTCTGTGCCACCCCCAGGGCGGCCGTCGGCTCGTCGAGGATGATGACCTTCGGGTCGAGCAGCAGCGACCGGGCGATGGCCACCGTCTGTCGCTGGCCGCCGGACAGGGAGGCGACCGGCGTCCGCAGGCTCGGGATCCGGGCGGAGAGCTCGTGGAGCAGCTCCCAGGACCGGGTCTCCATGTGCACCTCGTCGAGGCGCAGCGGCGAGAGCTCCTGTCCGAGGAACAGGTTGGCCACGACGTCGAGGTTCTCGCACAGCGCAAGGTCCTGGAAGACGGTCGCGATGCCGAGCCCGAGCGCGGTGCTCGGGTCGGTGACGTGCACCGGCCTTCCCTCGAACCGGATCTCCCCGGAGTCGGGCAGGTGGACTCCCGCGAGGACCTTCACGAGCGTCGACTTGCCGGCGCCGTTGTCGCCGACCAGCGCGACCACCTCGCGAGGGAACACCTCGAGGTCGATGTCGGTCAGCGCCGAGACGGCGCCGAAGGACTTGGAGACGCCGTGCAGGCTCAGCACGGGCTGGCTGTCAGGCGGCGGGGACGGCGGACGTCCGCTCGACTCGGTGGTCGTGGTCATGGGCCCCGCGCTCCTCTCGGCGTGTGGTCGGCGGGTCAGGAGATGCCGAGCTTCTTGCAGCCGGCGGCGTAGCGGCCGGTGCACAGCTGGGACGCCTTGGCGATGCCCTTGTCGATGATCGCGCTCTTGATGTTGGCCCGCGTGACCAGCGTCGGCTTGAACAGCTGGGTCGGGGTGCCGAACAGCGTGGTGTCGGCCTTCGGCTTGTCCCCTTTGAGCAGCCCCATGGCCACCTTGGCCGCCGCGGCCGCGACGATCTCACTGGGCTTCGAGATCGTGTTGTACTGGTCGCCCGCGATGATCAGCTGCAGACCCGCAGTGGTCGCGTCGTTGCCCGTCACGGGTGGCACGGGGTTGGTTCCGGCGGCCTTGAGCGCGGCGATGGCTCCGCCTGCGGTGCCGTCGTTGGCAGCGACGATCCCGAGGATCTTCCCGCCGAAGCGCGAGACCTGTCCGCTGACCCACTGCTGGGCCTTGGCGGGCTCCCAGTCCGGCGTGTCGTACTCCGCCAGCGTCTTGTAGCCGCTGCCGCTGAGCGACTCGTGGATACCCTTCTTGATCAGCCCAGCCGCGGCATCGGTCGGGGATCCGTTGACCTCCAGGACACCACCGGAGGCGGGGTTCGCCTTGGTCTTCTTCAGGTGGTCCACCAGCGACGCGGCGATGGCCTTGCCGATCGCCTCGTTGTCGAAGGACACGTAGTAGTCGGCCTTGGCCGACGGGATCGGCCGGTCATAGGCGATGACCTTCACCCCCTGCGACTGGGCCTGCTTGACCAGCGAGGCGGCGGCGGTGGAGTCGACAGGGTCCATGACGATCGCCTTCGCGCCCTGGGAGATCACGGAGTTGAACTGCTGCTGCTGCTTGGCGGCGTCGGCGTCGGCGTTCTGGTAGAGCACCTTGCAGCCCGAGCAGAGCTTCTTCATCTCGGCGACGAAGCCGGGTCGGTCGTGCTGCTCGTACCTCGTCGAGGCCTCGTCGGGCATCAGGAAGCCCACCTTGGCCGACGACACGTCGCCGCCACCGCCGCTGCTTCCGCTTCCTCCGCTGCTCGGGGACTTGGTCGAGCAACCGGCGGCAAGGGCGAGGCTGACCGCCAGCGGAACCACGAGCAGCGGTGCACGCCTGAGGGAACCTGTCATGATCTTCTCCTTGCGGGTGGGTGACGTGGGGTGCGGTGCAGGGCTCGGTGGCCTGCAGCCAGGACCGGGTCTGCGTCAGGGGACGCGTCAGTGAACAGCAGAGCCGCCGGCTCCGCGGGATCATGCGCGTGCGCCACGCCGGTGAGTCCGCCGCGGACGTCGATGCCGCAGAAGCGGAGCCGTGCGCTCATCGGACCTCCCGGGCGACCTACATCACAACCGACAACGCTATGTCTAACACGACTCTCGGGTCGGCACCGGCGTCAACATGCGCGCACTGCCCGAGGCGAGGGGCCGGGTCCGCGATCTCTCTGCCGGATGTCGCACCGGCGTGCGATGGTGGCCCGATGAGCCGGGATGCGGAGCGGGCCGGGGTCCCGCTGACGAACCTGGACCAGCCGCTGTTCGACGGGGCGGAGGCGACCAAGCGGGACCTGGTCGACTACCTCGACGCGGCGCGCGATCGGATCCTGCCCGAGCTGCAAGGGCGACCGTTGTCGGTGATCCGGGTGCTTCGCGCTCAGCAGCCGTTCATGCAGAAGAACCTGCCGAAGTACGCCCCACCCTGGCTCCCCCGGGTCACGCTGTGGGCGGAGTCCTCCCAGCGGGAGGTGGCGTACGCGCTGTGCGAGGACCGCCGCTCGCTGCTGTGGTTCGCCAACCAGCGTGCCGTCGAGTACCACCCGACTCTGGTGCGCGCCGACCGCTGGGACCGGTCCACCCACCTGGTGCTCGACATCGACCCGCCGGCCGGCAGCCCCTTCGCCACGGCGGTCGCCGCCGCACGGCTGGTCGCGCAGGCCCTCGCCGAGCTGGGTATGGCGGCCGCGGTCAAGACCAGCGGCGCCAAGGGGCTGCACGTCGTCGTGCCGGTCACCGACACGCCGGTGGCGGACGTGGCGGCCGCCACCCGCGCGCTCGCCGCCAGGGCCGAGCGGCTGGACCCGCGGCTGGCGACGACGGCGTTCATCCGGGAGGACCGCGGGGGCAGGGTCTTCCTCGACGCCACGCGCGTCGGCGGGGCGACGCTCGTGGCGGCGTACAGCCCGCGGGTCCGCCCCGGGACGCCCTTGTCCTACCCGGTGGCCTGGGAGGACCTGGACCGGGTGACGCCCGCGGACTTCACGGTGCGCAACGCGGCCGCGATGGTGGCCGAGTCGGACCCGTGGGCCGACCTGATGCCGGCACCTCGACCGGTCGCCCCGGTGCTGGTCGAGGAGGGGCGCGAGATCCCGGTGGCCCGCGTGCAGGCGATGCACGAGGGCAAGCGCCGCGCCCGCGCCCGCCGTACGGCCGGAGAGGACGCCTGACCGCCGCCCCCGGTCACCGTGGCTCGTGCAGCCTCGTCGCGCCTCGCCCCCTACGGCTCAGGGAAGAAGCCGAGGTCTTGATGCGACTCCCCGCCGAGGTGCACGGTGTCGGAGCCGACCCACAGCCCCGCGGTGGTCACCGTCAGGTCCTTCCCGCCCACGCCTCGGTCCTTGCCGGGGTTCCACGAGGTGGCGAGCCCGGTGGTCGCGTCGACGTCGCCGATCCCGCTGCGCGGGACGCAACCGGGACCGCAGGAGTTGTGGCCCTGGGGGTTGTCCAGGTACCGGAAATGGCCCTGGACGTACACGTCCTTGCCCGCGACAGCCACGCTGTGGAAGGTGTCCCCTCCGCTGTAGTTGAACCAGGTGGGACGCGACGGGTTCGCGATGTTCGTCTCGAAGCGCACGGCGGCGTCGCAGATGTCACGGCCGATGCCGGCCGTGGTCGCCGGGATGTAGCCGGTCGCCACGATCACGAAGAACTGCCCGCTCGGCGCGAAGTCGACGTCGCGCAGCTGGTCGGGCAGCTTCACGCCCCGGCAGGCGTTGTCCAGCGGCTGGTAGTACCACGGGTCCACAGACGCGGAGGCGGAGCCCAGGTCGAGCATGAACGCGCGCATCCGGTGCTTCCCCGCCACGGCGGTGAAGTTGCCGATTCCGACCAGCCTGGTGCCTGCCGGGTTCACGCTGAACCGGTAGACCTCGGTCGGGCCGGCGTTGGAGGCCACCGTGCCCGTCACGGCCGCGGTGATGTAGCCGGTGTCCGCACCCGTGACCGGGCTGAGAGCCTTGATCTTGCCGGGGAACGAGCCCGAGACGACCAGTCGCCCGTTGACCAGCCGGACCTGCGTGACGTTGCCGCCGAGGCGTGCGTCGAAGCTGCTGTCCACTGCCCCCGTGGCGGCGTCGACCTTCACCAGGCCACGCCGGGACACGCCGTCGACCTTCGTGAAGGTGCCGCCGACGAAGAGCGCGGAACCGCTGCGAGCCAGCGCCCAGACGTCGCCGTCGAAGGAGTCCGAGAGGCTGCGGATGGCGCCGCTGGCCGCGTCGAAGGAGAAGAGCGACTTCCGGGCGATGGTCGCGGTGGCCTTGGCCGAGGCCACGGTGTCGAAGTGCCCTCCGACGAACATGGTCGCGCCGGACTGCTCTACGGCGTAGACCGCGCTGCTGGGGATGGCCGCGCTGTCGCGGACCGTGGGAGTCCAGTTGGCCGGGTCGGCGCTGACCGTGCTGGGGAGCGTGATGGTGGTGGCGATCGCGCCAGCCGCGGTGAGGCTGACCGCGAGGGCGGCCGTGGCCGCGACCGCGACCGCGCCGACTCTTCCGAACACGCTGCCCCCCTGGTGATGTCTCCCCTGACCGACCGCCAGCCTCACTCAGGGGGTGTCGGGTGTCAACGGAGGGTCCAGGTGGTCAAGACACCTCGAAGGGCTCGGTCAGCGCAGCTCGGCCGCGCGCCGCAGCACGTGCTCGGGCACCGGTACGTCGACCACGTCGGCGGCCGTGACCGGGTCCGAGCCGGTCATCCGCACCGGCACGACGCCCGCCCACACGCCACCGGCCCGCACGTCCTCCGGCTCGTCGTCGACGCCGCCGTCGCGCACCTTCACCGACGCCTCGTACAGCGGCAGGGCGAGCACGGTGGTCGCGACCAGCTCCTTGCGGGTCGGGCGACGCAGCCCGGCGGCCCGGCCGGGCGCGACGTGGTCCACCAGCAGGTCCAGCGCCCGGGAGCGCTCGGCCTCGTCGGTGAGCACCCGCGGGCGGCCGATCACCACCGCCGAGCGGTAGTTCATCGAGTGGTGGAAGCCCGACCGGGCCAGGACCAGCCCGTCGAGCACGGTGACCGTCACGCTGACCTCGGCCTCGGGTGCCGCGCGCAGGCTGCGTGAGGCCACCGACCCGTGCACGTAGAGCGTGCCGCTCTCGTCGGGACCCTCGACGTCGACGGCGAACACGGTCGGGAACGCGACCGGCACACCGTCCACGACGACGGCGAGGTGGCAGACCAGAGCCGCGTCGAGGACGTCGTACAGGGCGGCGCGGTCGGACCGCGCGCGCTCGCTCGAGCGGCGGGGAGTGCTGCGGTCCGTCGGCGAGAGGGCTCCGGTCGTGGTGGCCAGCGAGGTCATGGCCTCCATCCTGCACCGGTTCTGGCCTGCTGTAATGGGCCAATCGGCGCCCATCTCGACAGACCACCTGCGCCGCCCACCCCAGGAGGACACCGGTGGACCTCAGCACGCCGCTGCCGCTGCGCCTGCATCGCGGCGCGCCCACGCCTCTGGCCGTCCAGCTCGCCGGCCAGGTGCGCGACCTCGTGGCCTCGGGCGCCCTGACCACGGGGTCCAGGCTGCCCAGCAGCCGCGCGCTGGCCACCGACCTCGGGGTGGCGCGGGCCGTGGTGGAGCAGGCCTACGACCAGCTGCGCGCGGAGGGCTGGCTGACCAGCAGGCGCGGCTCCGGGACCTACGTCGCCGCGCTCGGGCGTGCCCCGGCGCACCGCATCCCGGCCCGCCACGCGTCCGCGCCCCCGGCGACCGCGGCGGCGGGAGGCCGTCGGCGCATCGTGCTGGACACCGGGACACCGTGGCAGGACCCGCGGCTGCGCGCCGGGTGGCGCCGGGCCTGGCGGGACGTGGCGGCCGCACCGCTGCCCAGCGGCTACCCCGACCCGGCCGGCCTGCGGGAGCTCCGAGCCGAGATCGCGGCCTACGTCGCCAGGACCCGCGGGGTGCTGTGCCGGCCCGAGGAGGTGATGGTCACCGCGGGCACGACCCACGCCGTGGGGCTCGTGCTGGCCGCGCTCGGCTCGGGCAGCCTCGCGGTCGAGGACCCCGGCTACCGCGCCGCGGTGGCCACCGCCCGGCAGTCCGGCTGGCGGGTCCTCGACGTGCCGGTCGACCGGGACGGGCTCGACGTCACCCACCTGGCCGCCGCCGCGGACGACGTCCGGGCCGTCTACGTCACCCCGGCGCACCAGCACCCCCTCGGGGTCACGCTCTCCGCCGGACGCCGGGTCGCCCTGCTCGCCGAGGCCCGGCGGCGCGGGGCCCTCGTGCTCGAGGACGACTACGACTCCGAGTTCCGCTACGACGTCGCCCCCGTGCCGGCGCTGACCGCCCTCGACCGCGACCAGTCGGTGTACCTCGGCACCGCCTCCAAGCTCCTGCACCCCGCCCTGCGCATCGGCTGGCTGGTCGCTCCCGCGCACCTGGTCGCGGAGCTGGCCCGGCTGCGCGCCGAGCGGCACGACCACGCCCCGTGGCCCGTGCAGCGAGCCCTGCTGACCCTGCTCGGGGAGGGGCACCTGGACAAGTCGGTCCGCGCCGCTCGACGGGTGTACGCCGAGCGCGGGGCTCTGGTCGAGGACCGGCTGGCCCGCTTCGGGTCGCTGGCCCGCCCGGTGGCGGGGATGTACGCGACGCTCCTGCTGCCCGGACCCGTGGCCGACGCCGTCGTCGCCGAGGGCGCGGCGGCCGGGGTCGACGTACCGGCCCTGGCGGACTACTCGCGCAGCTCGGGCCGCACGGGGCTGGTCGTGGGCTTCGGCGGGGTCAGCGACGAGGAGCTGGACACCGCACTCGACGTCCTCGCGGCCGCACTGCGGCGGGCGACCTGAACGGGGGTCAGGACGCGAGAGCGGGGAACCAGATCGCGATCTCCCGCTCCGCGGACTCGGGCGAGTCGGAGCCGTGGACGAGGTTCTCGCGGTTGGACAGGGACAGGTCGCCGCGGATGGTGCCCGGCGCCGCCCTCCGCCCGTCGGTGGCTCCGTTGAGCGCGCGCACCACCCCGACCGCCTCGTCACCCTCGAGGATCGCGGCCACCATCGGGCCGGAGGTCACGAACGACCGCAGCGGCGGGTAGAAGTCGCGGTCCACGTGCTCCGCGTAGTGCCGGTCGGCCAGGTCCGCGTCGATCGTGCGCAGCTCGAGCGCGACGATCGAGAGCCCCTTGGCCTCGAAGCGCGAGAGGACCTCCCCGACCAGGCCGCGGCGGACGGCGTCGGGCTTGAGCAGGACGAGGGTGCGCTGGGCCGGTGTCAGCATGGCGGGCAGCCTACCCAGCGGTCCGGCTACCGGCCGTGCTCGGCCTGCCACTGCTCCTCGAGCACGAGCCGCTCGGCCTTCTCCCGGTCGACGCGGTTCCCGAGCAGGTACGCCCCCAGCCAGAGCGCCCCGAACACCACCCCGAGGAAGAACATCGGTGTCGCGACGACGCCCAGCGCGACCGAGACGACCTGGACCAGCCAGCCGAGCACGTAGCCCGCCGGCCGGGCCAGCAGGCCCGCGGCGACCACGCACAGGGCGGCGAGGCCCGCGCCCATGCCCAGGGACGGGCCGGCGCCGATGTCGGTGATGCCGATCGAGACGACGCCGAAGAGGAAGAGCACGACGGCCTGCAGCACGAGCATCCCGGCGCACACCGAGCGCCGGGTCGAGTGGCTCATGTCCGCTCCCGGCGGCGCAGCATCCGCCGCGCGTCGCCGACCGTGACCACCGAGCCGGTCACCAGCACCCCGCCGGAGCCGATGGCCTCGCCGAAGACGCCGCCCTCCTCGGCCAGGGTCGCGCCGCGTTCGATGGCGTCGTCGAGCCGGCGCTCGACGTACACCCGGTCGATGCCGAAGATCCCGCGGGCGGTCTCGGCGAGCTCCTCGGCGGGCAGGCAGCGGTCCGAGGAGTTGCGCGTGCACACGATGGCGGCCATCACGGGCTCGAACGCGGCCAGCACCCCCTCGTAGTCCTTGTCGCCCATCACCGCGACCACGCCGATGAGCGGGCTGAACGTGAAGGAGTCCTCCAGCGCGTCGACGACGGCGGCGGCGCCGTGGGGGTTGTGCGCCGCGTCGAGCACGATCGTGGGGCTGCGCCGGATGACCTCGAGCCGGCCGGGAGACGTGACCTCCTCGAAGGCCCCGCGCACCACCTCGGCGTCGAGGGGGTCCTCGCCGACGAGGGCCTCCACCGCGGCCAGCGCGACCGCGGCGTTCTGGCCCTGGTGGGCGCCGTAGAGCGGGAGGAACACCTCCTCGTACTCCGCGCGCAGCCCCTGCAGCCGCAGCATCTGGCCGCCGACGGCCGGCACCCGCTGCGTGACCCCGAAGTCGCGGCCCTCCCAGAACACCGTCGCACCCACCTCGGCGGCGCGCTCGGCGATGACCGCGGCGACGTCATCGGCCTGCACGGCGCACACCACCCTCGAGCCGGCCTTGATGATCCCGGACTTCTCACGGGCGATCTGCACCGGCGTGGAGCCGAGGTAGGCGCTGTGGTCGACCGACACCGGCAGGATGACCGCGACCGTGGCGTCCGCGACGTTGGTGGCGTCCCAGGACCCGCCCATGCCGACCTCGATGACGGCGGCGTCCACCGGCGCGTCGGCGAACGTCGCGAAGGCCATGCCGACGACCATCTCGAAGAACGAGAGGGGGTGGTCGGCCTCGTCGTCGGCCATCGCCGCGAGCGGGGCGACATCGTCGTAGGCGCGGACGAACTGCTCCTCGGTGAGTGGCTCACCGTCCAGGCAGATCCGCTCGGTCATCGACTCGACGTGCGGGCTGGTGAACCGGCCGGTGCGCAGGCCGAGGGCGCGCACCAGCGTGTCGACCATCCGGGAGGTGCTGGTCTTGCCGTTGGTGCCGGTCAGGTGCACGACCGGGTAGGTCCGCTGCGGCTCGCCGAGCAGCTCGGTGAAGGCGGCGATCCGGTCCAGCGACGGCTCGAGACGGGTCTCGGGCCAGCGGGCGAGCAGCGCCCGTTCGGCGTCGGCGTAGGTGTCGACCGACGTGGGCAAGGGGGTCTCGGACATCGTCCTGCGAGTCTACGTTCGTGACGGGTTCGCGACGCATCGGCACCGGACCGTAGGATTTTGCGCCATGACGCAGCCCACGAGCCCCGGCCTGTCCGCGTCGACGTCCGCCCCGGTCGTCGACGTACCGGGCAAGCCCGCGCTCGAGGGTCTGGAGGCCACGTGGTCCCAGCGCTGGAAGGCGCAGGACACCTACGGCTTCGACCGCACCAGGTCCCGGCAGGACGTCTACTCCATCGACACGCCACCGCCGACGGTGTCCGGCTCCCTGCACGTCGGGCACGTCTTCTCCTACACCCACACCGACCTCGTCGCGCGCTTCCAGCGGATGCGCGGCAAGGAGGTGTTCTACCCGATGGGGTGGGACGACAACGGCCTGCCCACCGAGCGCCGGGTGCAGAACTACTTCGGGGTGCGCTGCGACCCGTCCCTGCCCTACGACCCGGACTTCGTCCCGCCCGCCCAGCCGGACCCGCGCGGCTCGAAGGGTGGGGGCCAGGTGCCGGTCAGCCGGCCCAACTTCATCGAGCTGTGCGAGCGGCTTGTCGAGCAGGACGAGCGGGTCTTCGAGGACCTGTGGCGCACGTTGGGGCTCTCCGTGGACTGGTCGCAGCACTACACGACGATCGGCACGAAGTCCCGCACCGTGTCCCAGCGCGCGTTCCTGCGGAACCTGGCGCGCGGCGAGGCCTACCTCCAGGAGTCCCCCACGCTGTGGGACGTCACCTTCCAGACTGCGGTCGCGCAGGCCGAGCTCGAGGCCCGCGAGTACGCGGGCGCCTACCACCGGGTCGCGTTCCACGCCGAGGTCGGCGACGGTGGGGCCCCGGTCCTCATCGAGACGACGCGCCCCGAGCTGATCCCCGCCGTGGTCGCCCTGGTGGCGCACCCCGACGACGAGCGCTACCAGTCGCTGTTCGGCACCACCGTCGTCTCCCCCGTCTTCGGCGTCGAGGTCCCCGTGCTCGCGCACCCCGCCGCCGAGCCCGACAAGGGCGCGGGCGTCGCGATGTGCTGCACGTTCGGCGACCTGACCGACGTGCAGTGGTGGCGCGAGCTGCAGCTGCCGGTGCGCACGGTGATCGGGCGGGACGGCCGGCTGCACCGCGAGACGCCGGAGTGGCTCACGCACGAGGCGGCGGCCGCGGCGTACCAGCAGCTGGCCGGGAAGACCACGTTCAGCGCGCGCGAGGCGATGGTGGCGCTGCTGCGCGAGTCCGGAGACCTGGTCGGCGAGCCCACCCCGACCCGGCGGATGACGAACTTCTACGAGAAGGGCGACAAGCCGCTCGAGATCGTCTCCACCCGACAGTGGTACCTCAAGAACGGCGGCCGCGACCCGCAGCTGCGCGCGGAGCTGGTCGAGCGCGGCGCCGAGATCACCTGGGTCCCGCCGCACATGCGGCACCGCTACGACAACTGGGTCGGCGGCCTCAACGGCGACTGGCTGATCTCCCGGCAGCGCTTCTTCGGGGTGCCGTTCCCGGTCTGGTACCCGCTCGACGACGAGGGCGAGCCCGACCACGCCCACCCGCTGCTCCCGCGCGAGGACGAGCTGCCGGTCGACCCGTCCACCGCGGCCCCGCAGGGGTACGACGAGGGGCAGCGGGGCAGACCGGGCGGGTTCGTCGGCGACCCCGACATCATGGACACCTGGGCGACGTCGTCGCTGACCCCGCAGATCGCCGGCGGGTGGGAGTCCGACCCGGACCTGTTCGAGCGGGTCTTCCCGATGGACCTGTGCACCCACGCGCACGACATCATCCGCACGTGGCTGTTCTCCCGGGTGGTCCGGGCCCACCACGAGAACCATGCCGTGCCCTGGTCGCACGCCCTCATCTCCGGGTTCATCGTGGACCCGGACCGCAAGAAGATGAGCAAGTCCAAGGGCAACGCGGTGGTCCCCTCCGACATCCTGGAGCGGTTCGGCGCCGACGCGGTCCGGTGGCGCGCCGCGATGGCCCGGCCCGGGCTCGACTCCCCCTTCGACGAGACCCAGATGAAGGTCGGCCGTCGACTGGCGATGAAGGTGCTCAACGCCTCCAAGTTCGTGCTCGGCAGCGTCCGGGCGGTCCGGGTCGACCCGGACGCGGTCGTCGAGCCGGTCGACCGGGCCATGCTCGCCGGGCTGGCGGCCACCGTCCGCAGCGCCACGGACGCGTTCGAGGCCTACGACTACACCAGCGCCCTGGAGGTGGCCGAGCGGTTCTTCTGGGAGTTCTGCGACGACTACCTCGAGCTGGTCAAGGAGCGCGCGTACGGCGCCCGCGGCGAGGACGCGGCGGAGTCGGCCAGGGCCGCTCTCGCCACCGCCCTGCACGTCCAGCTGCGGCTGCTGGCGCCGTTCCTGCCCTACGTGACCGAGGAGGTCTGGTCGTGGTGGCAGCAGGGCTCGGTGCACCGCTCGTCGTGGCCGGCGCCGGCCGACCTGGGCAGCGCGGCCACCTCCGGGGACGCGGCCATGCTGGACGCCGTCGCCGGCGCCCTGCGCGGCATCCGCGGCGCGAAGTCGACCGCCAAGGTGTCGATGCGCACCGAGCTGGCCAGGGCCACCATCACCGGTCCGCCCGAGGCGCTGGTCCTGGCCGCGGAGGCCGCCGAGGACCTGCGCGCCTCCGGCCGGGTCGTCGGCGAGCTGGCGTTCGCCGCCGACGACTCGACGGAGATCACGGTCGACGCCGAGCTCGCCTAGCGCCCCGATCAACGCGACGCAGACCGACCCCACGCTGGTTCAGGTGCCCGAGCCGACGCTGGTTGAGGTGCCTGAGCCGACGCTGGTTGAGGTGCCCGAGCCGACGCTGGTTGAGGTGCCCGAGCCCCCAGGGCGAGGGCCTCGAAACCCGGTCAGGTACGCGCGAAACTGACCCGGTTTCGAGGCCTCGGCTAGCGCCTCGCCACCTCAACCAACGACGCGGACCGCCGCTGGGCGAGGTGCCCGAGCCGACGCTCGTTGAGGTGCCCGAGCCCCCAGGGCGAGGGCCTCGAAACCCGGTCAGGTACGCGCGAAACTGACCATGGTTTCGAGGCCTCGGCTAGCGCCTCGCCACCTCAACCAACGACGCGGACCGCCGCTGGTCGAGGTGCCCGAGCCGACGCTGGTCGAGGTGCCCGAGCCGACGCTGGTCGAGGTGCCCGAGCCGACGCTGGTCGAGGTGCCCGGCTAACCGTCAGGAGGCGGGCGCCAGCACCAGGGTCCACATGGCGGCCTTGCCGGTGGACGCGTCGGCCGTCGCGGTGAGTCCCGCACGCGACCCCGCGGCCACCTGGGCGCCCGAGTCGGTGACCAAGGCGTCGATGGTGGCGGTGCTGCCCGCGGCACCGAAGCTGGTGAGCCTGGTCGCCTCGCCGGGCGGAGCCGTCCACGACGTGGTCGAGGTCGAGCGGTCCGCCCAGTAGCTGACCACCCAGGCACCGCTCGGGATGTTGGTCACCGCGGGCGTGGTGTGCGATGCCCGGCTCACCGTCTCCGCGGCCGAGGCGCCGGTCACCGGCGTGGTGGTGGACGTGCCGCGGTAGGCCACCAGGGTCAGGGCCGCCTTGCTGCTGGCGCTCAGCTGCACGGTGACGGTCGAGCCCGGGTCGCTGTCGTCGGCGATCCTCTGCCAGACGGTGCTCGTGCCGCTCGACGCGTCGCTGGACATCGTCCTGCTGCCGACCTTGGTCCACCCGACGGGATCGGTCGCGGTCGCGGAGTTGTTGTCGGTCAGCGTGAGCAGCATCTGGTCCCCCGCCTGGACGGCGGACCTCGGCACCGTGAGCGAGAACGACGATGCCGTCTTGTTCACCGCCACGGCCGAGCCGTCGACGTAGGAGATGGGTGACTGCTCGGCCGGCGCGACCTTGACCGTCTGCGTCGACGCGACGGTGCCACCGGTGTTGTCGGTGACGGTCAGCGTGACGTCGTAGGAGCCGGCACCGGTCGCGGAGAAGTCGTGCGACGCGGTGACGCCACTGCCCGTGCCGCCGTCGGAGAAGGTCCACGCGTAGCTGCTGATCGTGCCGTCGGGGTCCGACGAGCCGCTCGCGTCCAGGCTGCAGGTCAGGTCCGGGCAGCTGACGGTGAACCGGGCCGTCGGCAGGGCGCTGGCGACCGAGACCGTCTGGGTCATCGAGGTCTTCAGCCCCTCGTTGTCGGTCACGGTCAGGGTCACCGACGGCGTGCCGTTCCTCGCCCACGTGTGCGTGGCCGTCGCCCCGGTCGCGGTGGTGCCGTCGCCGAAGTCCCAGGCGTACGACGCGATCGGGCCGCCCGTGTCGCTCGACGCGCGGGCGTTGAACGAGCACGTGAGGACGCTGCAGCTCGAGGTGAACGACGCCACGGGGGCCTGGTTGGCGGTGAACTCGGCGTACCCCTGCTGGTGGACGCCTCCGATCGTGGTGAACTGCCCACCGACCTGCAGGTTGGAGCCGGTGCTGTCGAACGCGAAGACACCGAGCGGGCTGTTCGCGCCGGGGTTCCACGGGGCGACGTCGTAGCCGAGGGTCGAGGACGCGTCGGGGATCACCGCGACGAGCTTGTGCCGGGTGGCCCCGACCGTGCCCGCGGGGCACTTGAAGCCGCTCGTCGGGCCGTCCGTGTCGCCGGTGCAGACGTTGTCGAAGTGGCCGCCGACGTAGAGGACGCCGTCGAGGAAGTACACCGCCTGCACGCCGCCGTCGGTCTGGAACTTCCACAGCTGGGTGCCGGAGGTGGTGAGCTCCGAGGCGTGCCCCCCGGCCCCGTTGCCGCCCACGAAGACGGCGTCGGGCGTGACGACGACCGACCACAGCGGGTACAGCGGGTGCTGGGACAGCTTGGAGATCGCCGCCGTGGTCGGCGACAGCTTCGTCAGGTTCTTCTCGCTGGGCAGGCCGTTGACGGTGGTGAACTCACCGCCGACGTAGGCCCAGCTGCCGTCCGGGGACAGCGCGATGGAGCGCACGGAGTCGTTCATGACCGGCGCCCACGCCGCGACCAGCGAGCCGTCGGTGTTGACCGCCGCCGCCCGGCTGCGCGCCGTCGCGTCGACGGTCGTGAAGGTGCCGCCGAGGTAGACCGTGCTCGCGGTGGCCGCCAGCGCGTAGACCTTGCCGTCGGCGCTGACCGCGAAGGCGCCGACGGACGAGCCGCCGGCGCTCGCGGTGCCGGGGACGTACGGCGTCACCGCGCCGAGCCGCTTGTGCGTGACGCCGGCGAGGACGCTGAAGTTGCCGCCGACGTACACCCGGGAGCCGTCGGGTGGGCCGGCGAGGGCGTAGACCGAGCCGTTGGCGCCCGGGTTCCAGGGCAGCAGCGCGCCGGTGACGTTGTCGACCGCGGCCAGGTGCGAGCGCGGCACCTCGTTCGTGCCGGCGGCGGAGCCCGCCGGCCGGACCGAGGTGAAGTCGCCGCCGATGTACGTCGTCGTGCCGACGGTCAGGACCGCGTTGACCGGCGCGTTCGTCTGGTAGGTCATGCCGTCGATGCGCTGGGAGAGCACCGACGTGTCCGCGTGCGCCGCGACCAGACCCAGCGACTGCGCGGCCAGGACCAGCGCCGCCACCACGACCAGCTTCAGGACCGAGCCGCGACGGCGCGCAGCAGCGGTGTGTGCCCCCATGAGAACCCCCTCGAGAGACGGCGACCGATGACCTGCTGCGCATCTCCGGACGGGCGCAGGTGTCGCCAGTTGTCAGACGCTACCCCACCCGGTCGCTGACGGGGACGCCGACGGTCATTCGGCGGCAACAATGGCCCGGAGTGACTACCTGGCCGCCACCCGGACTCGTCTCAGGCCGACTTCTTCTTCTTGGCCTCGGGCTCGCGGGGCACCAGCGTCGGGTTCACGTTGTCCTT
>JAICKK010000034.1 GCA_025927955.1 Nocardioidaceae bacterium | reverse complement strand
CTAGGGCCAGGGTGCTGGCTGGCTAGGGGGTGTCCCTCTCGCCGAGCCGCACGCCGACGACGCCGGCCATGATCACCAGCCCGCCGACCAGCTGGACCGCCGTCGGCAGCTCGCCGAGCAGCAGCCACGCGAACCCGACCGCCGCGACCACCTCGAGGAGACCGACGAACGAGGCGACGCGCGAGCCGAGCCGGCGTCCCGCCGCGATGCCGGTCAGGTAGGACAGCGCCGAGGTGACCAGGCCGAGCACCACGAGCGGCAGCCACCAGGCGACGGCGTGCCCGGCGTACGTCGTGGGGGTGCGAGTGGCGTGCATGCCCAGCAGGCCGACGGCGCCGAGCAGCGCGACGCCGGCCGTCGCCACCACGAGCCCGCCCGCGGCCAGGACGGCCGGCGGCAGGCCGTTGCCCCGGTCCGCCGAGATCAGGAAGTACGACGCCGCGCCCAGCATGGCGCCCAGCGCCCACAGCACCCCGGCGGCGTTGAGGTCGGCTCCCGAGAACAGGTCGAGGACCAGCGCGAGCCCGAGCGCCGCGAGGCCCGCGCCCAGCAGTGTGACCGGAGAGGGGCGCTGGGCGTGTCGCAGCCACAGCCACACGACCACCGCGGCGGGCGCCGTGAACTCGATCATCAGCGCCGGCCCCACCTGCATGTGGGACACCGCCTCGAAGTAGCAGAACTGCGCGCCGGCGACCGCGAGCCCGCCGTACAGCACGATCGTCGCAGCGTTGCGCCGCAGCAGCCCCCAGCGGCCGCGCAGGGCCACCAGGCCCATCGGCGACACGACCGCGGCCCCCACCCCGAGCCGCACGAGGACCACCGCCCCGGCGCTCCACCCGGTGTCGAGCAGGCCCTTGGCCAACGGGCCCGCCATCCCGAAGCTGGTCGCGGACGCCAGGGCGAACAGCAGCCCGCTCAGCGAGGGAGGTCGCCGCCCCAGCGAGGATCCCGCCGACGGTCCCGCGGCGTCATGGGCAACAGCGGTCATGGATGATGACGCTACGACGCCCGTCGTAACATGTCAACGTGGTCTTCACCCATGACACCGAGCTCGCGCTCCAGGCGGCCGTCTCGCTGGTGAACAGCGGGGAGCCGCCGGACACGCTCACCTCGGTCGCCCAGCTCGACGCCTGGTACACCGGCCGCTCCTACACCGGACGCCACGACCGCGACCGCGCCGAGCTCGACGCGGTGCGCGCCCTGCGCCCGGTGCTGCGCGCCCTGCTCACCAGCGAGCGCGACCGCGCCGTGGAGCTGGTCAACGCGATGCTCGCCGAGGCCCGGGCGCTCCCGCAGCTGGTCCGCCACGGCTCGTTCGGCTGGCACCTGCACGCGGTCCCGCCGGAGGCCCCGCTGGCCTCCCGGATCACCGTGGAGACCGCGATGGCGATGGTCGACGTCATCCGCGCCGACGAGATGTCGCGGCTGGGCGTGTGCGCCGACGACGGCTGCGGGGGCCTGGTGCTCGACCTCTCGCGCAACCGCTCGCGGCGCTACTGCAGCGCGGCCTGCGGCAACCGCAACGCCGTCGCGGCGTACCGGACCAGGCAGGCGGCGCGGCCGTAGGGGACGCCCTCGCTAACCTTGCGACGTGGCGGAGGAGATGAAGGCGCTCGTCGTCGAGCTGCGCGAGCGGCTCGCCGCGGTCCGGCAGGACGGCGCCGGCGGCAGCCAGGCGGCCCGCACCCGGCATCTCGAGCGCGGCAAGCTGCTGGTGCGCGACCGCGTCGACCGGCTCCTCGACCCGGGCAGCCCGTTCCTGGAGCTGAGCCCGCTGGCCGCGACCGGCATGTACGACGACGCCGTGCCGGCCGCCGGCATGGTCACCGGCGTCGGCCGGGTGTCGGGACGCGAGTGCGTCGTGGTCGCCAACGACGCCACCGTCAAGGGCGGCACCTACTACCCGATGACGGTCAAGAAGCACCTGCGGGCCCAGGAGGTGGCGCGCGCGAACCGGCTGCCCTGCATCTACCTCGTCGACTCAGGCGGGGCGTTCCTGCCGATGCAGGACGACGTGTTCCCCGACAAGGAGCACTTCGGCCGGATCTTCTTCAACCAGGCGAACCTCTCCGCCCAGGGCATCCCGCAGGTCGCCGCGGTGATGGGGTCGTGCACGGCCGGCGGCGCCTACGTGCCCGCGATGTCCGACGAGTCGGTGATCGTCAAGGAGGAGGGCACGATCTTCCTCGGCGGCCCGCCGCTGGTGAAGGCCGCGACGGGCGAGGTGGTCAGCGCCGAGGAGCTCGGCGGCGGTGACGTGCACGCCCGCCGGTCCGGGGTCGTGGACCACCTCGCCGGCGACGACGCGGAGGCGCTCGCCATCGTCCGCTCCATCGTCGCGACCTTCGAACGGCGTCGGCCGCCGTCGCTGGCGCAGCACGAGCCCGAGGAGCCCGTCGAGGACCCCGCCGGCCTGTACGACGTGGTGCCGACCGACGCGCGCACGCCGTACGACGTGCGGGAGGTGGTCCGGCGCATCGTGGACGCCTCGCGCTTCCACGAGTTCAAGGCCCTCTACGGCGAGACGCTGGTGTGCGGGTTCGCGCGCATCTGGGGCTACCCGGTCGGGATCGTGGCGAACAACGGCATCCTGTTCTCGTCGTCCTCGCTCAAGGGCGCGCACTTCATCGAGCTGTGCAACCAGCGCGGCGTCCCGCTGGTGTTCCTGCAGAACATCAGCGGGTTCATGGTCGGCAAGGAGTACGAGACCGGCGGCATCGCCCGCGACGGCGCCAAGCTGGTCACCGCCGTCGCCTGCTCGGTGGTCCCCAAGCTCACGGTCGTCATCGGCGGGTCGTTCGGCGCCGGCAACTACGGCATGTGCGGGCGTGCCTACGACCCGCGCTTCTTGTGGATGTGGCCCAACGCCCGGATCTCGGTGATGGGCGGCGAGCAGGCGGCCTCGGTGCTCGCGACCGTGCGGCGCGACGGGCTGGAGGCGCGCGGGCAGGCCTGGCCGGCCGAGGACGAGGAGGCCTTCAAGGCCCCGGTCCGCGAGCAGTACGAGCGCCAGGGCTCGCCGTACTACTCCACCGCCCGGCTGTGGGACGACGGCGTCATCGACCCCCTCGAGACCCGCCGGGTGCTCGGCATGGGCCTCGCGGCCGCGGCGAACGCTCCGGTTCCCGAGCCCTCCTACGGCGTCTTCCGGATGTGAGGTCGCGATGCCCGATGCCCGCAGATTCCCTGGGCCCCCAGCGAAACGTGCAGACCCCCTGCGTTACAATACAGGGGGTGTGCCAGATTCCCTAGGGGCCCAGGGAATCGGCCACCACCCCCTGCACACCGTCCTGGTCGCCAACCGGGGCGAGATCGCCCTGCGGGTGATGCGGGGCTGCCGTGCCCTCGGCCTGCGCAGCGTGGCCCTCTACACCGACCTCGACGCCACCGCGCCACACGTGCGGGCGGCCGACGAGGCGGTGCGCGTGGGCAGCTACCTCGACATCGACGAGGTGGTGGCCGCGGCCCGCTCCGCCGGCGCGGACGCGGTCCACCCCGGCTACGGCTTCCTGTCCGAGCGCGCCGAGTTCGCCGCCGCCGTGGAGGCGGCCGGCCTCACGCTGGTCGGGCCGTCCTCGGCGGTGATGGAGCAGATGGGCCGCAAGGACGCCGCCCGCGAGGTGGCGGTCGCGGCGGGCGTGCCGGTGGTCCCCCGCTTCGTCTGGACCGCGGACGGCAGGAGCGGCGGGGCCCCCGCAGACGGGTCCGGGTTCCCGGTGATGGTCAAGGCCGCGGCCGGTGGCGGCGGCAAGGGCATGCGGGTCGTCCGGGAGCCCGGCGAGCTCGACGCCGCCGTGGCGGCCGCGGGCCGGGAGGCCCTGGCGGCGTTCGGCGACGACACGATCCTGCTCGAGCGGTACGTCGAGAACGGCCGGCACATCGAGGTGCAGGTGCTCGCCGACGCGCACGGCAACGTCGTGCACCTCTTCGAGCGCGACTGCTCGACCCAGCGCCGGCACCAGAAGGTGCTGGAGGAGGCGCCGGCCCCGACGATCAGCGCGGAGGTGCGCGAGCTGGTCACCTCCTCGGCCGTGGCGCTCGCGCGCGAGGCCGGCTACCGCAACGCCGGCACCGTGGAGTTCCTGCTCGACGCCGACAGCGGCGAGGCGTACTTCCTGGAGATGAACACCCGCCTCCAGGTCGAGCACCCGGTGACCGAGCTGGTGGTCCGGGTCAAGGGCGCCGAGCTCGACCTCGTCCGGCTCCAGCTGCAGGTCGCCGCGGGCGAGCCGCTCGGGTTCACCCAGGACGACGTGCGCCTGGACGGGCACGCCATCGAGGCCCGCGTCTACGCGGAGGACCCCTTCCACGGCTACCTCCCCCAGGCGGGTACGGCGCAGCTGGTCCGCTGGCCGCGGCGCGCCCGCGTCGACGCCGCGCTCGAGAGCGGCCAGGTCGTGTCCACGGCGTACGACCCGATGCTCGGCAAGGTGATCGTGCACGGCCCGGACCGGGAGAGCGCCCGCCGCGCCCTGGTCGACGCGCTCGACGACACCGCGATCCTGGGGCTTGCCACCAACGTCGGGTTCCTGCGCGTGCTGGCCGCGAGCGACGCCTTCCGGGACGCGAGCATCGACACCGCCTGGCTGGACCGCACGACCCTCGACGAGCCTCCCGCGGACCTGCCGCGGGTCTTCGCCGCGTGGGCCCAGGCGAGGGTCACCGTCGCGGCGCCCGGCCACCCGTTCGAGGGGGACGGCTGGCGCCTCGGTGCTCCCGCGGCGCCGGTCGTGGTCGAGCTGGACCGGCCGGTGCGCGTGGACCGGGGCAGTGGGCTGGTGGACGGGACGCGGGTCCGCGAGCTGCTCGCCGACGGGCACGTCCTGCACCTGGGCATCGAGGGCCGCCGGCGCCGGGCGGTCGTGGTCGTCGGGCCGCACGCGGTCGAGGTGGTCCACCGCGGCCACCGCCACGTGTTCCGCCGCGCCGACCCGTTCGCCGACCCGGTCGCGGCCGGCGGGGACGGCACGGTCGTGGCGCCCATGCCGGGGACCGTGCTCGACGTGCGGGTCGCCGTCGGGCAGCAGGTGAGGGAGGGGGAGACGCTGGGCGTGCTCGAGGCGATGAAGATGGAGCTGTCGCTGAAGGCGCCGTTCGACGGGAGCGTCGCCACCGTCGGTGCCGTCGCCGGGGCCCAGGTCGCGCTCGGTGACGCCCTGTTCGTGGTCGACCAGGCCGCGGCCGAGGACGGCGCCGATGCCTCCTGAGGCCACGGCCACGGTCGAGACACTGCCGGACGTGGTCCGCGACCCGACGCTGCCCGACCGCGTCACGATCTACGAGGTCGGCCCCCGCGACGGCCTGCAGAACGAGCAGGCCCTGGTGCCGCTCGCCACGAAGGCCGCGTTCGTGCGCCGACTGCTGGAGGCCGGCCTGCCGGTGGTCGAGGCGACCAGCCTCGTGCACCCGCGGTGGGTGCCCCAGCTCGCCGACGCCGCGGACCTGGTCGCCGCCCTGCTCGCCGACCTCGGTGACCGGGCGCGCGACCTGCCGGTGCTGGTCCCCAACGAGCGCGGCCTCGAGCGGGCCCTGGAGCTGGGGCTGCGGCACGTCGCGGTCTTCGGCAGCGCCACCGAGACCTTCGCCCGGCGCAACCTCAACCGCGGCCTGGACGAGCAGTTCGCCATGTTCGCGCCGACGGTGGCGAGGGCCCGTGAGGCGGGCCTCGAGGTGCGCGCGTACGTCTCGATGTGCTTCGGCGACCCCTGGGAGGGCCGGGTGCCGGTCGCCCAGGTGGTCGAGGTCGGCACGCGGCTGTTCGACCTGGGCGCCTCCCAGCTCTCGCTCGGCGACACCATCGGCGTGGGCACGGCCGGCCACGTCACCGCGCTGCTCGGGGCCTTCCACGAAGCCGGTCTGCCCGTGGAGAGGCTGGCCGTGCACTTCCACGACACCTACGGCCAGGCACTGGCCAACGCGATGGCCGCGCTGCGCTGCGGCGTCACCACGTTCGACGCGTCCGCGGGCGGCCTCGGCGGCTGCCCCTACGCCCGCAGCGCCACCGGCAACCTCGCGACCGAGGACCTCGTCTGGCTGCTGACCGGGCTCGGCGTGGAGCACGGCGTCGACCTGGCCCGGCTCGTCGAGACGTCGGTGTGGATGGCCGGCGAGCTCGGCCGCCCGAGCCCGTCGGCGGTCGTCCGGGCGCTCGGCGCCGGCGCGGGGACGCCCGGATGAGCCGCGTGGTCTACCTGCACGTCGGTGCGCCGAAGACCGGCACGACGTACCTGCAGGACCGTCTGGCCCTCAACCGCGCGGAGCTGGCCCGCCACGGGGTGCACTACCCGCTGGGGCTGTACTCCAGCCACTTCCGCGCCGCGCTGGACCTGGTCGGGATGGGCTGGGGCGGCATCGGCGCCGAGGTGGGCGGCGAGTGGGACCGGCTGATGCGCCGGGTCCACCGGCACACCGGCTCCGTGGTGGTCTCCCACGAGATCCTCGCCGCGGCCAAGCCCAAGCAGGTCAAGCGCGTCATGCGCGACCTCGACGGCGACGAGGTCCACCTGGTGTACTCCGCGCGCGACCTGGCCCGGCAGATCCCCGCCGAGTGGCAGGAGGGGGTCAAGCACCGGCGGGGGCGCGGCTTCGCGTCCTTCCTCAAGACCGTGCAGACGACCCGCCGCGACGGGTCCTCGCTGTGGTTCTGGCGGGTGCAGGGACTGCCCGACGTGCTGTCGCGGTGGAGCCGGGGCCTGCCCCCCGAGCGGGTGCACCTGGTCACCGTGCCGCAGGCCGGCGCCCCGCCGGACCTGCTGTGGAGCAGGTACTGCCGGGCGTTCGGCATCGACCCGACCTGGGCGCCGCGCGACAGCTATCGCGTCAACCAGTCGGTGGGCACGGCCGAGGCCACCCTGGTCCGCCGGCTCAACCGGCGGCTCCGGCGCAGCGGGCTGCCCTCGGAGGACTACCGGGCGCTGGTCCGCGAGGTCCTGGTCCACGAGACGCTCTCCCAGCGCGCCGACATGACCCGGGTGACGCTGCCCCCGGAGGCCTTCGGCTGGGCCGCGGAGGTCGCCGAGGAGTGGGTCCAGTGGGCCGCCGGCTCCGGGATCGAGGTGATCGGCGACCTCGACGACCTGCGGCCGGTCCCGCCGTCCCAGGACGCGCCGTGGCCGGACCCGGACCACCCCCGTCGCGCCGACATGCTCGACGCCGCCCTGGACGCGCTGGTCGCCCTGACGTTCGAGGCGGCCCGCCGCCGCGACCCCGAGCTGGCGCTGGGCGCCCGGATCGGCCGGGCCGCGCGACGGCTGCGCACCCGGTGAGTCTCGACCGGGCCGCCTGGTCCTGGACCGAGCACCTGCGGCACGGGGGGACGACGACCTGGGCCGCCTGGGTCGCGGCCGCACGCGACCGGGACGTCGCGGTACCGGCCGGCTGGCACCCGCCGGGCGCGGCGCAGCTGGAGCTGGTCCGCCGCCTCGCGGACCGGCCCGCGGCGCGCCCGCTGCTGGCCGCGGGGACCTTCCACCGGCTCGCCGACCTGGTGCTGCAGCGGTCCGCCCCGGGCCGGGGCATGGCACCGGCACCCCTCGCCTGGCCGGCCCCGGCGACCCTCGGTCCCGGGTTCGGCGCCCCCCCGGCCGACCCCGTCGACGTGCCGCGCGCCGAGCTGGTGCGGGTGGGCGTCGGCGTGCTCGCCGAGCTGCTGGTCCGCTCTCCCGGGGCCCCGGCGGCCGCCCGGCTGCCGCGTCGGCGACCCCTGTCGAGGCCCTTCCAGCTGTGCGGGGCACCGGTCACCACCGACGCGGTCCGGCGCTCGCTGGCCGTCGCGGGGCAGGTGGCGGGCGGCCGGCCCCCGCAGGTCGTGCTGCTGGCCGAGCCGCTCGACGAGGCGCTCGCCCAGGTGTGGTCCGCCCGCGTCCAGGACGGTGTCCCGGTGCGCTGGCGGGGCTTCCTGGACCGCTGGGCGCGCCGGGCGGCCCGGGGCGAGCTGCCGCCCTCCGTCGACTACCCCGCCCTGGCGGCGCTGTGGGCCGCCCAGGTGGGTCCGGAGCGGGTGCACGTCGTCGCGGCGCCCCCGGACCTCGCCACGGCGGTCTCGACGGTCGCCACCGCGCTCGGCCTGCCGCCCGCGCGCGGCCGCCGCCGCCGGTGCCCGGCCCCGCAGTGGCAGCCGCTGTCCGCCGAAGGCGTCGACGTGCTGCGCCGGGTCGGCGCGGTCCTCGGCGTCCGGGTCGCCGAGCCCGAGCACCGGCGCGCCGTACGACGGCTCGCGGGGCTGCTCGCGCAGCAGCGGCCGCGCCGGCTCGCCGTACCCGAGGAGCACCGGCCCTGGGTGGCCCGGTGCGCGGCCGAGGTCGCGGCCGCGCTGCGCGAGGGTGGCTACGCTGTCCACGGCGACCTGGAGCGGCTCGCGCAGCTCCGCGCCGGGGTGCCCACCGGCCCGCGGGCAGGGGCCGAGCTGGGCCTGGTCCTCGACGGGTGCGCGCGGCTGGCCGCCCAGGAGCTGGTGGGAGAGGCGGAGCCGCGGTGAGCGACGCTGGAACCGGCCGCACGGTGACCGGCCGCACGGTGCTGGTCCACGTGGGCGCCCCCAAGACCGGCACGTCGTTCGTCCAGGACGTTCTGTGGCTCAACCGGGAGACGCTGGCCGAGCAGGGCGTGCTCTACCCGGCGGACCGCTTCGACGAGCACTTCCTGGCCGCGCTGGACCTGATGGACCTCCCGTGGGGCGGCCTGGAGCGCCAGGCGGTCGGTGCCTGGGACCGGCTCGCGGAGCGGGTCCGGGGCTGGACCGGGACCGTGATCGTCTCCCACGAGATCCTCGCCATCGCCTCCCGTCAGCAGGTGCGCCGGGCCCTGGACTCCTTCGGCGAGTGCGAGGTGCACGTGGTGCTCTCCGCCCGCGACCTGGCGCGGCAGATCCCGGCGGAGTGGCAGGAGAACGTCAAGCACCGGCGCACGCTCGGCTACCGGCGGTTCCTCGACAGCATCACCGACCCGGCCCGGACCGGTGAGCTGGCGTCGTGGTTCTGGGGCGTGCAGGAGGTCCCCGACATCCTCGACCGGTGGGGCGGGCGGCTCCCTCCCGGGCACGTGCACCTGGTGACCGTGCCGAAGCCGGGCGCTCCTCGCGACCTGCTCTGGCGACGGTTCGCCTCGGTGCTCGGGCTGGACCCCGACGCGCTGGCGCCGGAGACGGACCGGTCCAACCCCTCGCTGGGCGTCCCGGAGACCGCGCTCGTGCGTCGGCTCAACCAGCGGGTCAACCACGGGGTGCTGGTCGGGGACGACTACCGGCTCTTCGTCCGCGAGCTGCTGGCGCACCGCACCCTCTCCCGGCGCGTGGGCTCCCCCCGGCTCGAGGTGCCCCCCGACGTCCGCCGCTGGGCCGGCGACCTGTCGGATTCCTGGATCGGGACGCTCGCGACGCGGGGGTACGACGTGGTGGGCACCCTGGAGGACCTGCGCCCGGACCCGGTGGGGGGTGCGGAGGGCTTCACCGACCCGGACCGGCCCGACGAGGCGGCGGTCGCCGACGCAGCGACGGACGCGCTGGTCGCCCTGCTGGAGGAGGTGACCCGGCTGCACGAGTCGCAGCGGAGGCTCGAGGTCGAGGTCGAGTCGCTGCACGTCGAGCTCGAGCGGTCGCGCAGCCTGTGGTTCCGGTTCAAGCGGCGGGTGGTGCTGGTCGCCGGGGAGCACCGGACCGTGGCGCTGGCGCTCGGCGTCTACCGCAGCCTGCGGGGCAGGAGCTCCCGGTCGGCGTAGCGGCCGATCTGCCAGGTGGCGTAGCCGTCGGCGCCCGCACCCACCAGTCCGCCCACGACGGGGACCCGGCGGCCGACCGTGGTGGCCACCCGCTTGCCGGCCACCTTGGTCAGCAGCGTTGAGGTCACCTCGGCGGCGATGACCGCGTCGAGGTCGGGGTCGTGCGTGGGTGCGGTGGCCAGCCCCATCGGCGTGCTCGGCAGCTTCTTCCTCTTGACCAGGGCGCGGACCTGCTGCTCGCCGAGGATGCAGGTGAGCACCGCGTTGCGCACCCGCTGGTCGGCGAGGTCGTAGCCGCGCAGGTGCGCGATGCCCGCGACCAGGCGGCACTGCACCAGCGCCAGCCCGGCGATGTTGGCCGGGATCGTCACCGCCGCGGTCACCAGGCCGCCGAGGTTGGTGGCGAAGCCCTGGGCGCCCGCGTAGCGCACGTGGTTCTCGATCACCTCGTGGATGGCCCGGTCGACGTCGCCGTCCTGCTCGGCGAGCTGCTTGTCGGCGGCCTGGGCGGCCGGTGGCAGCGGGCCCACGCCGTCGATCGCGCGCCGGAGGGCCTCGTGCACGAACCCCCTGCTCAGGTCCGGTGCCATCTTCGCGACGCGGGGAGCCACGTTCTTGCCGATCGTGCCGCCGATGCCCATCTCGCCTCCGTGCTCGGGGCCGTCCGGCCGCCGTCGTCGTGCCGTCCGGTCGTCAGGTCTCAGGCCGTCGAGGACGGCTCGCGGCAACGGTACCCAGGAGTGCCAGGACGACGCCCCGGTGGGCGCCCGGTGGGTGGCCGGTGGGTGGCGGGTGGGTGGCCGGTGGGCGGCTGGTTGGATGGCCGCATGCCCACGGAGCCACCCCGCACGGGCTGGGTGTTCCCGGACGTCGCCGTGCCGCCCGAGGCCGGAGGGCCCGACGACCTCGTCGGGGCGGGGGCGGACCTGGAGCCCGGAACGCTGCTCGCGGCCTACCGGCGGGGGCTCTTCCCGATGCCCGATGGTGGTGCCCGCGCGCGCCGGGGGCAGCCGCTGCTGTGGTGGTCCCCGGTCGAGCGCGGCGTGCTCCGGCTGGACGGGCTGCGGGTGTCCCGGTCGCTGCGCCAGTCGGTTCGCCGGATGGAGGTCCGCGTCGACACCGCGTTCGAGGAGGTCATCGCCGCGTGCGCCGACCCGCGCCGCGACGGCGGCTGGATCGACGAGGGGATCCGCGCCGCCTACGTCCGGCTGCACCGGCTCGGCTGGGCGCACTCGGTCGAGGCATGGCAGGACGGCGAGCTGGTCGGCGGCCTGTACGGCGTCGCGGTCGGCGGCCTGTTCGCCGGCGAGTCGATGTTCCACCGCCGCACGGACGCCTCCAAGGTCGCGCTGGTGGGGCTCGTCGACCTGCTCCGCGACGATCACGCCGACCGGCGGGTCTTCGACGTCCAGTGGGCCACCGACCACCTGGTGTCCCTGGGGGTGGTCGCCGTGCCCCGCTCGACGTACCTGCGGCTCCTGGAGCGGGCCTGCGACGTGCCGCTGCCCCGCGCGTTCCGCTGAGCCGGGAGGCTCAGACCACCTGCGGCGGCGTGCCGGTCTCGCTCACCATGGGGCGGCCGGCGTCCTGCCACTGCACCATCCCGCCGCCGAGGTTGACCACGTCGTGGCCGAGCCGCTGGAGGTAGGCGACCGCCTGCGCGGACCGGGCGCCGACCCGGCACACGACGAGCGTCTGCCCGTCGGGCAGGTCGGCGAGCCGACCGGGCAGGTCCCTCAGCGGGATGTGCAGGGCGCCGGCGATGTGGCCGTGGCGCCACTCCTCGGGCTCGCGGACGTCGAGCACGTGCAGGTCCTCGGGAAGGGGGTCCGGGACGCCGTCGACCGCGGCCGTCGGGATGCCGTAGCTCATCGGATCACTTCAGCAGCCGTGACATGCGCCGGTCGGCGAGCGGCTTGCCGCCGGTCTGGCAGGTGGGGCAGTACTGCAGCGAGGAGTCCGCGAAGGACACCTCGCGCACGGTGTCCCCGCACACCGGGCACGGCAGCCCGGTGCGGCCGTGGACCGCGAGGTGGCTCTTCTTCTCGCCCTTGAGGTCGGCCGCGGCCAGGCCCCGCGACCTGTCGACCGCGTCGCCGAGGACGGTGCGGACCGCGTCGTACAGCGTCTGCAGGTCGTCGCCGGTGATCGAGGAGGCCGGCTTGTACGGCGACATCCTCGCGGCGTGCAGCAGCTCGTCGGAGTAGGCGTTGCCGATGCCGGCGATCGTGCCCTGGTGCCGCAGCACGCCCTTGACCTGCGCCCGCCCGGCCTGCTGGAGGATGCCGCCGAGGACGTCGATGGTGAACGCGTCCTCGAGCGGGTCGGGGCCCAGGCTGGCGATGCCGGGCACCTCCTGCGGGTCGCGGACGACGTAGAGGGCCAGCCGCTTCTTGGTGCCGGCCTCGGTGATGTCCAGCCCGGAGCCGTCGTCGAGGTGGACGCGCGCGGCCATCGGGGACTTGTTGCTCGGTCGGGGCGGGGCCGGGGGGACCTCGGCCCGCCACCGGACCCAGCCGCCCCGGGACAGGTGCATCACCAGGTGCAGGCCGGAGACGTCGATGTCGAGGAACTTGCCGTGCCGGGTCACGCCCTCCACGAAGCCCCCCTGCAGCGCGCTGAGCGGCGGGTCGAAGGTCTTCAGCGCGCTGAACGCGGCGATGTCGACGCGGGCCACCGCTCGGCCGGCCAGCCGGGCGCCGAGGTCGATGGCGAGACCTTCGACTTCGGGGAGCTCGGGCACCCGCCCAGTGTAGGAGGCGGGCGACCAGGGGGAGGCGGAGAGCAGGCGGAGCGCCGACGCCCCCGCGGTGGTCGCGCCCGGGGCAGATTCCCTGTCCGGTGGCTGGTGGTGGACCGGTCCGCCCGGCAGACTGGGGCGATGAACCCGGTCACGCCGCTCCCGGTGGCGGGCGAGGCCTTCCTCGACGCTCGTGGCGACGGTCGCGCGCTGCGCGTGTCCTGGCACCCCGAGGCCGGGGTCGTGGTGCTCTCCCTGTGGAGCGGTGCCACCTGCCGGGGGACCTTCCGGCTGCCCGCCGACGAGGTCGCCGAGCTCGTCGCGGCGTTGCGCACCGGGCTCGGGCGTGCGTACGACGCCGCGCACCGCGCCTGCTGAGCCGGCGGCCGTGGCGGCCGATCGGGAAGGCTAGAGTCGTCTAGGGTCGACGCTAGACGAGGGCATACGCCTCTAGCGCCGCCTCGTAGGCGTTGCCGGCCGCGACGGTCGCCACGACGTGCGCCCGCAGCTCGTCGGCCGGCAGGTCCACGAGGTCCTCCAACCGGGCCCGCGGCGGGATCCCGGCGCTGGCGGCCCGCAGCCGGCGGCGCTCGTCGCGGCTGATCGGGTAGTCCTGGTCGATCACCTCCAGGACGTCCCTCAGGTCGAACCGGGCCAGGTCGTCGGCGGCCGAGAGGACGTCCAGGGCCGCCTGCAGCCAGGCGCTGTCGCCGGGCGCGGACATCTCCAGGGCGTCGCAGACCCGGCAGAACAGCTGCAGGTGCGCCGACAACGCCGCGGGCATGGCCTGCTCGTGGGGGTCGAACGGCAGGGCGACCGCACGGTCGACGTACCTGGTCGCGCGGTCCGCGTCTCCCCGCGCGAGGGCCCGAGCCGCCTTGACCAGCAGGTTGTCGGCCCGCGCGTGCGATGCCTCGCTGAACGGCTGCAGGGTCCGGCCGGACACCGAGTCGACGTCGTCGAAGGGGCGGTCCGCCCGCACACGGCCGACACCGGAGGACGAGGTCATGGCGGTCATGGCGCCCTGAGTCATGCCGACACGGTAGGCACCCGCGCCCGCGTGGTACGGCAGCGACACGACGGGAGCCGCCGGATTCTAGGGCTGTCGCTAGACGGCCGGATACTGTCCGGTCGTGGACCCCGTCAGGAACCCCTACGCGCCCGGCGCCGGCCAGCGGCCGCCCGAGCTCGCCGGCCGTGACCGCGAGCTGGCCCAGTTCGAGGTCATGCTCGAGCGGGTGGCCGCCGGCCGCCCGGAGCGCTCGATGGTGCTGTCCGGGCTGCGCGGGGTCGGCAAGACCGTGCTGCTCAACGCCCTGCGCGGCCTGGCGGTCGGCCGCGCCTGGGGGACCGGCAAGCTCGAGGCGCGCCCCGACCGGTCGCTGCGGCTGCCTCTGGCGCAGGCGGTGCACGCGGCGGTCCGCGAGGTCGCCCACCGGCACCGCGACCCGGAGCGGGTGGACGCGGTGGCCGGGGTGCTGAAGTCCTTCGCGCTGCGGACCCGGGTCGAGGAGCGCCGGGGGGTGCGCTGGCAGCCGGCCACCTCGATCGGTGCCGACGTGCCGGCGACCCGCGGCCGGGCCGACTCCGGCGACCTGGAGCTGGACCTCGTCGAGCTGTTCACCGACGTGGCCGAGCTGGCCCGCGACCTGGGCGTCGGCGTGGCGCTGTTCGTCGACGAGATGCAGGACGTGAGCTCCCCGGAGCTGGCCGCGCTGTGCGGCGCCTGCCACGAGATCAGCCAACAGGGCGCTCCGCTGGTGGTCGTGGGCGCCGGGCTCCCGCACCTTCCCGTGGCGCTGGCGGCCAGCAAGTCCTACGCCGAGCGGCTGTTCCGCTACGCCGTCGTGGACCGGCTGCCGCGTCCGATGGCCGACCGGGCGCTGCTGCTGCCGGCCGGGACCGAGGGCGTCGACTACACGCCCGAGGCGCTCGACGAGCTCTACCTGCTCACCGACGGGTACCCCTACTTCGTGCAGGCCTACGGCAAAGTCACCTGGGACCTCGCCGTCGCGAGCCCGATCGGGTTCGCCGACGTGCGGGCGGCCGCCCCGGAGGCCGAGGGCGAGCTCGCGGTCGGGTTCTTCGGCGCCCGCTACGACCGCGCCACGCCGGCGGAGCGGGACTACATGCGCGCGATGGCCGACCTCGCCGCCCACCACGACGACGGCGCGGTCAGCACCGCGGACGTCGCCGCGACGGTGGGCCGCCGCCCCCAGAGCCTCTCGCCGGCACGCGACGGGCTGATCAAGAAGGGCCTGGTCTTCTCCAGCGAGCGGGGGACGGTGGCGTTCACCGTGCCGCACTTCGGGAGGTTCCTGCGAGCCCAGACCGGGTGACCCTCGCGCGGGCCCGCCGCGAGCGCCCGGCCGCGTGCGTTCAGGGTGTGTGCACGCACGGAGGGCGGTCGCGGGTCCACGATGGACCCATGCACCGTGTCAGCGGCCGCCCCCAGGTCGTGGCCCACCGCGGGTCCAGCCTCGACGAGCCGGAGCACACCCTGGCCGCCTACGTCTCGGCCCTCGACGCCGGCGCGGAGGGGCTCGAGTGCGACGTCCGGCTGACCGCGGACGGCCACCTCGTCTGCGTCCACGACCGTCGCGTCGACCGGACCGCCAACGGGCGCGGCGCCGTGTCGACCATGGACCTCGCGCAGCTCGACGCGCTCGACTTCGCGTCCTGGAAGAACCCGTGGGCCGACCTCGACGACGAGGCGCCGGAGGTCGACGAGGAGACCAGGCGGGTGCTCACCCTGCGCCGGCTGCTGGAGGTCGCCCGCGACTACGACCGGCCCGTGGACCTGGCCATCGAGACCAAGCACCCGACGAGGTACGGCGGGCTCGTCGAGCGCCGCCTGGTCGAGCTGCTGGACGCGTTCGGGTGGGGCGGCGCGGGCTCCCCGGCCCGGGTGATGAGCTTCTCCGCGGTGGCGCTGACCCGGGTCCGCCGGCTGGCCCCCGAGCTCGAGGTGGTGCTGCTGCTCGAGCGCCCCCGCAGCTGGCAGGTCGCGACCAGCATGCTCGCCCCCGGCTGGATCGCCGGACCCAGCATCGACCTGCTCCGGGACACGCCCACGCTGGCCGCCCGGCTGCAGGGGCGCGGCCGGCGCGTCCACGGCTGGGTCGTCAACGACACCGCGGACCTCGACCTGTGCACGGATCTCGGTGTCGAGGCCGTGATGACCGACGACCCGCGCCGGGCGATGGCGCACTTCTCGGGGCCCTCGTCCGGGCCCTGGTCCGGCTGAGCACCCGCCTCTCGTGAGCGGCGCCACCGGGAGGTGGCGTTTGGTGCACGGAGACCACGGGCACATTCCCGGGACCGGACGTTGTCGAGCCGAGCGAGGATGACCGTGACGAGCAGCCGTGTGGATGCCCCGATCACGATGCGCCTGCCCTTCTCCGCCTCGGCGGTGTCGGTCGCCCGGCAGCGGCTGAAGACGTGGATGACCGACCAGGGCGAGCCGCAGGAGGCGGTGGAGGACGCCCGGGTGGTGATCTCCGAGCTGGTGGCCAACTCCGTGCGGCACGCGCGACCGCTCTCCGACGGCAGCATCCTGGTGTCCTGGGTGCCCGACCGCGACGGGGTCCACCTGTCCGTCACCGACGGGGGCGGGCAGACCCGGCCGCACAGCGTCCAGGCGCCGGCCTCCGCGCTGGCCGGGCGGGGCATGGCGATCGTCGACGTCCTCTCGCGCCGGTGGTGGACCGAGCAGACCAGCTCCCGGTCCACCGTGCACGCCCTGCTCGAGGACTGAGGCCCTAGGCTTCGCCGGCATGGGCAAGAAGTTCCGCGTCAAGGCGCGCGCCTCGGCAGCCGCCACCCCGTCGGCGACGCACGAAGGCGGTGCGGGGGTAGGGCCGCGCCAGCCGTGCCCGTGCGGGTCGGGCCGCCGGTACAAGGCCTGCCACGGGAGCGCCTCCGGCCCACCGCCGACCTTCGTCGCCCGGCCCTTCGAGGGGCTGCCCGGCGAGTGCGACCTGATCGCCATGCGGGAGATTATCCCGGCCGCGACGGCTCCGGTCCGGCTCCGCGACGGGGTCGCCGACGCGCACCGGGCCGTGCAGCTGTGCTCGCTGCTTCCGATGGCCGCGCCGGCCCTCTCCCGCGCCGACGGAGGCGTCTGGCTCGGGCTGCAGGTCCAGCACGGCTTCGGCGACCCGAGCCGCGACCTGGCCGCCGTACTGCTCAAGGCCCTGGCGGCCGAGCCCGGCGCCGGCGTGGTGGGACTCACCGACGCGCCGGGGGAGGGGCCGCGGCTGCAGGACCTCGTGGTCGAGGAGCCGCTCGAGGTCACCGTCCACGACGGCTTCGACTACTGGGTCGCCGACGTCGACGACCCCACGGGCCAGACCGCGGCGTCGCTGGAGTCGGCGAACGCGGCCGTCAACCCGAGCAGCCGCCTCTCGTCGGTGGCGGCGGCGTACTGGACCGACGTGGGCAGCCGCGAGCACCTGCGCTGGGTGATGCCGTACGACGAGGAGCCGCTGCTCGACGCGCTGGCGCGGCTGCACGTCGCCGGCAGGGACACCGTCGCGGAGGGCTCGCGGTTCGTCGGGATGTTCCGCGCGCACGGACGGCTCGTCCCGGTGTGGGACCTGCCCTCGGGCACCGGGGCCGAGGTGCTGGAGGAGCCGGCGGCGCGGTTCGGCGCGGAGCTCGCGGACACGCTCGCCGACGCGCGCCCGCTCACGAGCGAGGAGCGCGCCGCCCGCAACGGCCTGGCCAACCGGCAGCTGACGATCCGCTGACAGCGGGCTCCTGGCCACACCGGGTCACGAGCCCGCTGGGGCCACCCTGGAGCCACGCCTGAGCGGACCGCGACTAGACCACTGCGTCGGGCGCGTAAAATCCGCACGCCTCGCGGCCGGTCGTGTTGATGAGGACCGGTCGAGCCCCCTAGATTCCTGCCTGCCCGGTCGTTGCTGCATCCCCCGTCAGCAGCGGCCGGGTTCTCATCGTCCGCCGGCCGAGGGTCGCTCGCCGGGTCCGCGCGAGCCGGCCCCGTGACCCCCGGCGGCCAGGCCCCTCGCCGGGCCGGTGAGCGACCGGCTCCACCGACGCCCCGCCTGCTCGCGTCCCGCCCCCGGATGAGGCCGACGCGGTCGGGTACCGCGAGCCCATGTCCCACGTCCATGCCGGGCACCCTGCTCGCCCGGCGCCCGGCACCGAGCGCCCCCGGCGCTTCGTCCCGCGCCTGCGCTACGAGCTGCTGGCGTGCGCGACCCGAGGACACGAGCTCGTCGGCCTCGACGCCGACCTCACCCCCGACGACGCGCTGGTCGCCCGGGAGGAGTCGGGCGCGCGATGGCACCGCTGCCTGCGCTGCGACTCGTGGCTCCCGCTGCCGCCTCCGGCGGCAGGAGGCGGAGGTCGCATCGGCAGGCTCGAGGACATCGAGGTCCCGCTCCGGGGCCGCCCCCTGCGCGACCGCTACGTCCTGCGGCTGATCGCGCTGGACCGGGCGGTGCACGTGATCGTGCTCGCCGCCCTCGCGGCGGTCATCCTCGTCTACGCCACCCACCACCACGTGCTCGACGCGTTCTTCACCCGGGTGCTCAAGGACCTGCAGGGCGGCGTGGGGGGCCCGGTGCACAGCAGCGGCGGCACCCTGCTCAGCGAGCTGCACCACGTGATGGCCATCAGGACCCGCAACCTCTACATCGCGGGCGCGCTCGTGGCCGCCTACGCCGCCCTGGAGGCCACCGAGATGGTGGGCCTGTGGCTCGGCCGGCGCTGGGCGGAGTACCTCACGTTCCTGGCCACCGTCGTGTTCATCCCCTACGAGGTCTACGAGCTGTCCCGTGCCGCGTCGTGGCTCAAGGGGCTCACGCTGCTGATCAACGTGGCCATCGCCGTCTACCTGCTGCTCGCCAAGCGGCTGTTCGGGCTGCGCGGCGGCGCGAGGGCCGAGGAGCGCGAGCGCGAGCAGGACACCGGCTGGCCCGCGGTGCGGCGGGCGACGTGGTGGCTGGCCGACGCGCCGCCCCCGCCGCCGGGCGCGGACGCCGCGACCGGGCCCTGACCGCCGGCTCTCCTGGACACCGCCGGTGCTCCCTGTGCTGCCTGTGCTCCCTGATGCTGCCTGTGCTCCCTGGTGCTCAGGTGTGCTCGACGACCATCACCGCCGTGGTGCCCTCCTCGAGCGCCTCGAACACGTGCGGGGCGTCGCCCGCGTAGCTGACGTAGTCACCGGGGGCGAGCTCCACCGGGTCCTCGACCGGCCCGACCCGGGCGCGCCCGCTGGCCAGCACGGCGTGCTCGGTGGTGCCGGCCAGGTGCGGGTCGCTGAGCCGGGCCCGGCCCGGCTCCGCGCGGATCCGGTAGACGTCACGGCGCGCGTACGGCGGGCAGGAGGCCAGCAGCGTCGCGGAGTACGACGCGTGCTCGGCGAAGGTGACCGGGCCCTCGCCGGCACGGATCACCCGCACGGACGGCGCCGGCGGCTCGACGAGACGGCTGAACGGCACGCCCAGGGCCGTCCCGATCGCCCACAGCGTCTCGACGCCCGGGTTGCCGCTGCCCCCCTCGAGCTGGGACAGGGTCGACTTCGCCACCCCGGCACGCCGGGCCAGCTCGGTCAGCGAGAGGCCGGCCCGTTCGCGCTCGCGCCGCAGGGCGGTGGCGATGTAGGCCACCGGGGACGGCGGTGGGCTCGGCTGGGCACTCGGCTGGGCACTCGGATCGGGCATCAGGGTCCGCTCTGCCGGTCGGGCCGTTCGGTTTGACGAACGCGGGTAGGGGCGTCCAGTGTAGTGGACATGCGTTCGTTGTGGCGAACAGCCGTCGACCTGCTCGACACCCGCACCCTGCGCGACATCGGCCTGGTCTGCGTCGCGGACGCGCTGGTGGGCGCCTCCTTCGGTGCCATCGCGGTGTCCGGCGGTCTGCCGCCGTGGCTGCCCGTCGTGCTGTCCGTGGCCGTCTTCGCCGGCGGGGCGCAGTTCGCCGCGGTCGGAGCCGTGCTCGCCGGCGGCGGCGCGGCGGCCGGGGTGCTCGCGGGGCTGGTGCTCAACGCCCGGCTGCTGCCGTTCGGCTTCGCGGTCGCCGACGCGCTCGGCTCCGGTCCGTGGCGGCGGCTCGTCGGCGCCCACCTCGTCACCGACGAGTCCGTGGCCTTCACCGTGCGCCAGCGGGACCCGCACCGCCGCCGAGCGGCGTTCTGGGCCTGCGGCGCGTCGCTGTTCGTGTGCTGGAACCTCGCCGTGGTCGCCGGCGCGCTCCTCGGCGGCCTCGTCCACGACACGGACGCGTTCGGCCTCGACGCCGCGTTCCCCGCCGTACTGCTCGCGCTGGTGGTGCCGACCCTGCGCCACGGCGACGCGCGGTCGGCCGCCGTGCTGGGCGCGGTGGTCGCGGTCGTCGCCTCGCCGTGGCTGCCGCCGGGCGTCCCGGTGCTGGTCGCCCTGGGCGCCCTGGTGCTGACCCTGCGGCCGCGCGAGAAGGCACCGGCATGAGCGTGGGCGCCGTCCTGGTGCTCGCGGTGGGCACCTACGGCTTCCGGGTCGTCGGGCCGCTGCTGCGCGGGCGGCTGCGGCTGCCCGACCGGCTCGACCGGCTGCTCGGCGACGCCGCGGTCGTCCTCCTCGTGGCGCTGGTGGCCACCAGCGCGCTGACCGACGGGCCGCACCTGGCCGGGGTGGCCCGTCCGGCCGGCGTGCTCGTCGCCCTCGCGCTGGTGCTGCGCCGGGCGCCCTTCCCGGTCGTCGTGGTCGCCGCGGCGGCGAGCACCGCGCTGCTCCGGCTGCTCGGGGTGCCGTGAGCGCCGCCCGGCCGACGGCGCGTGCGACACTGACGCCGCAGCGCCGGTTCACCGACGGAGGAGGAGGCCGGGTGAGCACCACAGCACTGGTCAGGCGGCCCAGCCCGCGCCTGCACGAGGGCATCGTCACCCACATCGAGCGGGAGCCGGTCGACGTGTCGCTGGCCGCCGAGCAGTGGGAGGGCTACGTGGCCGCCCTCTGCTCGTCGGGCTGGCAGGCCGTCGAGGTGCCGCCCGCCGAGGACTGCCCCGACAGCGCGTTCGTCGAGGACACCATGGTCGTGCTCGGCGACCGGGCCGTGATCGCCCGCTCGGGCACGCCCGAGCGCCGACCGGAGACCACGGCAGCGGAGCAGACGGTGTCCGGGCTCGGGTACGACGTGCACCGGATCAGCGCGCCCGGAACGCTCGACGGCGGCGACATCCTGAAGGTCGGCGACGTGGTGTACGTCGGGCGCGGCGGACGGACCAACGGCGAGGGCGTCCGCCAGCTGCGCGCCGTGTTCTCGCCGCTCGGCGTCCGCGTCGTCGCCGTCCCCCTCACCAAGGTGCTGCACCTGAAGACGGCGGTCACCGCCCTGCCGGACGGGACGGTCATCGGCTGGCCGCCGGCGCTCGACGACCCCGGCTTCTTCCCGCACTTCCGTGCCATGCCCGAGGAGTCCGGCGCGCACGTCGTGGTGCTCGACCAGGAGCGGCTGCTGATCGCCGCCGACGCGCCGCGCAGCGCCGACCTGCTCGCCGACCTCGGGTACCTCCCGGTCCCGGTGGACATCTCCGAGTTCGAGAAGCTCGAGGGCTGCGTCACCTGCCTGTCGGTGCGCCTTCGGCAGGTGCCGTCGTCGGCCCTCGGGTGACCGGGCAGGACATGCACCTCGGTCCGCCCCGGCCGGAGCCCAGCTCGGACCCGGAGATCGCGACCACCTCGATGCCCGCCTCCTGGAGCCGGGCGTTGGTCTCCACGTTGCGCTCGTAGGCGACCGCCACCCCCGGCGCCAGCGCCAGGGTGTTGTTGCCGTCGTCCCACTGCTCCCGCTCCGCGGTGACCGGGTCCAGGCCGGTGTCGATCTGGTGCAGGGTGTCGATGCTCATCGCCTTCGCCGCGGCGACCAGGAACGGCTCGGCGTCGGCGACGCTCAGCACGAGGTCGGCGTCGCTGCCCCCGTCGCCCGGCCGGCTCCCGCTCTCCGCCAGCGTGACGGCGTGCGCGGTGAGGCTGTCGGCGATGTTCGGGTACATCACGATCTTGTCGACGTCGACCATGGTGCACACGGTGTCCAGGTGCATGGTGGCCCGCTCCTGGGCGATGGGCACCGCGAGCACCGTGTGCGCGAGGTCGGCGGCGAAGACCTGGCGCGCCAGCCGCTCCGCGCCGGCCGGGGTGGTGCGCTCGCCGACGCCGACCGCGATGACGCCCGGCGCCAGGAGCAGGACGTCGCCGCCCTCGACGTGCTCGCGCTGCCAGCCGTGGATGGTCGGGGTGCCGGCGAACCGGGGGTGCTCGGTGTAGATCAGCTCGGTCAGCTGGGTCTCGCGCTCGCGCGCCGGCATCGCCAGCGACGTGACCGCCACCCGGTCGCGGACCCACACGCTGGAGTCGCGGGTGAACAGCAGGTTCGGCAGCGGGTCGATGAGGAAGTCGTCGTGGGCGAGCAGGCTGGTCACCAGGCCGTGGCCGCCGCCCACCTCGTCGTTGCGGACCCCGGCGGTGAGGACCTGGGAGAGCTCCTCCGGGGACTGCTCGCGCAGCGCCCGGTCGAGGTAGGCGCGCAGGGTGTCGCCGAGGTGCAGGTTCGCCAGCGCGCCGTCGATCGCGTGGTCGCGGGCCTCCTCGCTGGCGAGCGTCTCGGTGAGCAGGTCGGTGAGGTAGAGCACCTCGACCCCGCGGTCGCGCAGCGCCTGCGCGAATGCGTCGTGCTCCGCCTGTGCGCGGCCCACCCACGGGATCCCGTCGAACAGCAGCCTGTCGTTGTTGCGCGGGGTCAGCCGCTTCAGCTCGGGGCCGGGACGGTGCAGCATGACCGTCTGCAGCCGGCCGACCTCGCTGTCGGCACCGTGTCGGGAGCTCGGGCTCGTCATGACCGGCAGCCTAGTGTCCCGGCGTCGCGACCAGGCTCATGCGGCCACCATCTCCACGACCGTCGCCACGGCGAGCAGCGCGCAGACCGCGGCGCCGATGTAGTGCAGCACCGAGAGCCGCATGTAGCGCAGCAGCACGCGCCCGGCGATGACGGCGAGGCCGGAGACCGTCAGCAGGGCCGCCCAGGCGCCGATGAAGACGTCGACGTGGTCGTGGAAGCGGGCGACCAGGCTGATCGTCAGCAGCTGGGACAGGTCGCCCCACTCGGCGGCGAAGAGCACCAGGAACGAGGCGATCCCCGCCTTGAGGAAGGTCTTCGGCTCCGCGGCGCGGGCGGCGAACTCCTCCTCCTGCTCCCGCTCCCCGGCGTCGGCCCCCGGGGCGGTGCGCAGCAGCACGAGCGCTCCGATGAGGAAGATCGCGACCGCGACGCTCTTGATCACGGTGTCCGGCAGCAGGGTGGCCAGCGTGCCCGCGGTGACCGCGACGAGCGTCTGCACCCCGAACGCGAGGCCGACGCCGAGCCACACCGCCAGCGGCTTGTAGCGGGTGGAGAGCACCAGGGCCGCGATGAACGTCTTGTCGGGCAGCTCGACGACGAAGATGGCACCGAACGCGACGGCGATGACGGTGGGGTCCATGTGGTGAGGGGGAGTCCTAGCGTTGGGGGGGCTGGCTGCGGCCGGCGGCGCTGTCGTGGGCGAACGGCCGGCTCGCGACGACCGCGTCGGTGAGCACGTCCTTGACCGGCCGCCCGGTGCGCGCGGCGACCCGCGACACGTCGTCGTACTCCGGCTGCACGTTGACCACGCGGCCCTCGTGCAGGGCAATCTTCACACGGACCCGTTCACCGTCGACGTCCACGCTGCGCATCCGGCGCTCGAGCGCGACCTTCCCGAGCGCCGTCTCGCGCAGCCCGATGGTCGAGGTCTGCCGGAACATCTCGGCGCGTACGGCGGGCGCGCTCCCGGCCCCGACCAGCGCCGAGAGCGTGTGCGCGGGGCGGCCCTTCTTCATGATGATCGGCGTCAGCCAGGCGTCGGAGGCGCCGGCGGCGAGCAGCGCGGCGATGACGTCCGGCCACAGCCGCGGGTCCAGGTCGTCGACGTTCGCCTCCAGCACCAGCGGCGCCGCTGCGGTTGCGGCCGCGCCCTGCGGGTCCCCGACCAGCAGCCGCAGCACGTTCGCGTGGGTGTCGGGGTCGCGGCCGCCGGCGCCCACGCCGACCTGCTCGACGCTCATCGCCGGCTGCGGGCCGTACGACGTGGCGCTCGAGGTGAGCAGCGCGGCCCCCGTCGGCGTGCACAGCTCTCCGGAGCCGGGGGCGGTCTCGCCGCCCGGGCCGGCGCAGGAGGGCACCCCCCGCAGCAGCTCCACGACCGCCGGTGGCGGGACCGGGAGGTCGCCGTGCGCGCTGCGCACCCGGCCGGACCCGACCGCGACGGTGGAGACGACGAGCGCGTCGAGGCCGAGGTGCTCCAGACCCGCGCAGACGCCGACGACGTCGGCGAGCGCGTCCAGCGCCCCGACCTCGTGGAAGTGCACGTCGTCGGGGGCCACGCCGTGCACCGCCGCCTCCGCGACGGCGAGCCGCTCGAAGGCCCGGTGCGCGCGGGCCCGGACCCCGTCGCCGAGGGCGGCCCGCTCCAGGAGCGCCGAGACGTCGGCCCAGGACCGGTGGGTGCTGCTGTCGGCCACCTCGACGTGGCAGCGCACGGCCGCCAGCCCGCGCCGCCAAACGATCTGCGAGCGCAGCGTCACCGGCTCGGGGGCGACCGCGTCGACGGACCCGGCTAGCACCTCGAGCGGCACGCCCGCGCCCAGCAGCGCGCCCAGGAGCATGTCCCCGCTGGCCCCCGCCGACGCGTCCACCCAGCCGATCACCCGCGACCGCGATCCGTCTGCGCGGCAGCGGGTTCGCCGGCCGGGGCGGTGG
>JAICKK010000232.1 GCA_025927955.1 Nocardioidaceae bacterium | reverse complement strand
GCGCGGCGCCGGCGACGGACAGGCCCAGCAGCAGCGCGCACACCAGTCCCACGACGACCAGGACGGCGCCGCTGGCCAGCCGGCTGCGCAGGCTCAGCGGCGGCTCGACGACCTGGTGCGTCACGACCTCGGCCTCCGGCCCGTGGGCACGCGCGTCCGTGGCGGTCACCCGTTCCATCCCTTCGCGAGCTGCTGGCCGACGCCGCCGCCCGTCGTACGCATCCGGAAGATCGCGCGGACCAGGGCGGGCGCGGCGATGAACAGCACGATGAGTGACTGGATCACGACCACCAGGTCGATGGGGGTCCCGGTGCTGGCCTGCATCTGCACCCCTCCGGCGTGCAGCGCGCCGAAGAGCAGACCGGCCCAGACGATGCCGCCGGCCTTGCCCCGGCCCAGCAGGGCGACGGTGATCGCGTCGAAGCCGATGCCGGCGTCGATGTCCCCGGTGATCGCGCTGTTGGTGCCGAGGATCTGGCTGACGCCCGCGAGCCCGAACAGGCCGCCGCTGAGCAGCATCACGACCACGTAGCTGCGCTCGACGCTCATCCCCGCCGTGCGGGCCGCGAACTGGTTGGCGCCCACCGCCCGCAGCTGGAACCCCAGCGTGCTGCGGGTGAGCAGCCAGTGCATGCCGTAGGCGGCCAGCAGCGCGATGATGAGCCCCGCGTGCAGGCGCAGGTCGCCTCCGAGCAGGTGCGGCAGCCGCGCGTTGTCGTCGACGACGTTGGAGATCGCCTGGCCGTACGGCGGTCGCTGGAAGCCCTTGACGGAGAGCAGGAAGCCCAGCAGGTAGACGGCGACGTAGTTGAGCATGATCGTGGTGATCACCTCGTGCGCACCGGTCCTGGCCTTCAGCCAGCCGGTCAGCCCGCCCCACAGCGCCCCGCCGAGGATCCCGGCGAGGATGCCCACGAGCAGGTGCAGCCCGACCGGAAGGTGCCAGGCGAAGCCGACGTAGCCGGCGAAGACGGCGCCGAGCACGACCTGGCCCTGGCCGCCGATGTTGAACAGGCCCGCTCGGAACGCGAGCCCGACCCCGAGGCCGCCGAGGATCAGCGGCGTGGCGTTGACGAGGGTCTCCGAGATGGGTCCCAGGATGCCCGCCAGCGTCCCCTGGGCGGCCGTGTTCGGGTTGAAGATCGCGCCCTCGAAGAGGGCGCGGTACCCGTCGACGACCGCGCGGCCGGCGGCGGTGAAGGTGTCCCACGGGTAGGCGAAGAAGTACTTCGACGCGGCCTGGGTGTCGGTGTCGGCCACGGCGATGAGCACCGAGCCGATGACCATGGCGACCACGAACGCCAGCACGGTGACGAGCACGTTGCTGCCGCGCACCCGGGACCAGGCGCTCACCCTCCCGGTCGCGGTTGCCGTGCTCGCCGGGCTCATGCCGGCTGCTCCCTCGTCGACGCGGAGCCCGCCATCAGCAGGCCGATCTCGTCGGCGGGCGTCCCGGCGGGGACCTCGCCGATGATCCGGCCGCGGTACATCACCGCGATGCGGTCCGCGAGGCCGAGCACCTCGTCGAGCTCGGTGGAGACCAGCACCACGGCGGCGCCGTTGTCGCGCTCGGCGACGATCCGCTTGTGCACGAACTCCATCGAGCCGACGTCGACGCCTCGGGTCGGCTGGGAGACGACCAGCAGGCGCAGCGGCCGCGACAGCTCCCGGGCCAGCACCACCTTCTGCTGGTTGCCGCCCGACAGCATCGAGGCCGGCTGGTGGACGGACTCCGTGCGCACGTCGTACTCCTGGACGCGGGCCTCCGCGTTGGCCTGGACCGCCTTGAGGTCCAGCGAGACCCGGTTGCCGAACGGCTGCTCGTCGAACAGGTCCAGCACGAGGTTCTCGGCGACCGTGAAGCTGCCGACCAGGCCGTCGTGGAGCCGGTCCTCCGGGACGTAGCCGACGCCCATGGCCAGGATGTCGTCGACCGACCTGCCGGTGATGTCGGTGCCCTCCAGCCGCACGGTCCCGGACTGAGCAGGCAGCAGCCCGACGAGCGCCTCGGTGAGCTGGGTCTGGCCGTTGCCCTGCACGCCGGCGACGGCGTAGATCTCGCCGGCCCGCACGGTGAAGCTCACGTCGTCGACGAGCACCTGGCCGCGGGCGTCGATGACCCGCAGCCCCTCGACGGCCAGCCGCTCCTCCCCCGGCTCGGCCGGGGCCCGGTCGACGTTCAGCTGGACCGGGCGGCCCACCATCATCGAGGCCAGCTCGGCCGGTGACGCCGACGGCGTCGCCTCGCCGATGACCTTGCCGCGCCGGATGACCGTGATCCGGTCCGCGACCTCGCGCACCTCGCGCAGCTTGTGGGTGATGAACACGATGGACGTGCCCGCGTCGCGCAGCGACCGCATCACCTGCATCAGCTCGTCGGTCTCCTGCGGCGTGAGCACCGCGGTCGGCTCGTCGAGGATGAGCACGTGCGCGTCGCGGACCAGCGCCTTGAGGATCTCCACCCGCTGCTGGAGACCGACGGGAAGGTCGGACACCAGGGCGTCGGGCGGCACCTCGAGGCCGTAGCGGCGGGACACCTCCGCGACCTCCCGCCGGGCCTTGCGCCGGTCCAGCAGCCCGAACGCCCTGGTCTTCTCGGCGCCGAGCTCGACGTTCTCGGCGACCGTGAAGACCGGGATGAGCATGAAGTGCTGGTGCACCATCCCGATCCCCGCGGCCATCGCGTCGCCCGGGCCCGCGAACCGGACCGGCTCACCGTCGACGAGGATCTCGCCCTCGTCGGGGTGGTACAGCCCGTACAGCACGTTCATCAGCGTGCTCTTGCCCGCGCCGTTCTCACCGAGCAGGGCGTGGATCTCGCCGGGCTCGACGACCAGGTCGATCGAGTCGTTGGCGACCAGCGACCCGAAGCGCTTGGTGATGCCGCGCAGCTCGAGCTTCACCGGCGTGACGTCACTGCGGCTGGCTGGGAGAGGTGATCTTGATCTTCCCGGAGATGATGTCCTTCTTGATCGAGTCCAGCTCGCTCTTGAGGGAGCTCGGCACCTTGGAGTCGAACTGGTGGAACGGCGCGAGCCCGGTGCCGCCGTTCGCGAGGGTGCCGACGTAGTTGCCGGTGGGGAAGGTGCCACCCGCCGCCTTGGTGACGTACTGCGTGACCGGGTCGCTGAGGTTCTTGGTGACGCTGGTCAGGAAGTACTTGCAGTACTGGGCGGCGCTCTTGCAGCCGTCGGTGTCGACCCAGATCACGCTCACCTTGCCGCCGGAGGCCTGGGCCGCGGCGCCGGCGCCGAGCCCGGTCCCGCCGGCGACCGGGAAGATGATGTCCGCGCCGGACTGGATGAAGGCCTGGGAGATCGACTTGCCCTTGTTCAGGTCGGTGAAGGAGTTGGCGAACGTCCCGCCCTTCTGCTTCTTCTCGTTCCAGCCGAGGACCGCGACGTTCTTGTGCTTCTGCTTGTTGAAGTACTGCACGCCCTCCCAGAAGCCGTCCATGTAGATGGTCACCGGCGGGATGTTGATGCCGCCGAAGGTGGCCACCTTGCCGGTCTTCGACATCGCCGCGGCGAGGTAGCCGCCGAGGAAGCCGCCCTGGGCGGTGTTGTACTGCATGCCGTAGATGTTCGGCAGGCTCGAGGCGTTGTCGATCTCGGCGTAGTGCTCCTTGGGGTTCTTCTGGGCGACGGCCTTGAGCGCGTCACCCATCAGGCCACCGACGGCGAGGACCGTGTTGCAGCCCTTGTTGGTCTCGGCGTTGAGGTTGGGCGTGTAGTCGTTCTGGGAGCTCGACGACACGTAGGACACGTTGATGCTGGAGTTCTGCTTGGCGGCCGCCTGCATGCCCGCCCAGGACGACTGGTTGAAGGACCGGTCGTCGACGCCGCCGGTGTCGAGCACCATGCAGGCCTTGAACGCCTTCGCCGAGCTGCCGGAGCCACCGTTGCTGCCGGAGCCACCCGACCCCCCGCTGCCTCCGCTGCCGCTCGTGCTCGGCTTGGAGCCGCAGCCCGCGAGCAGCAGGCTCGCCGCTCCGAGGGCGGCGGCGATCTTGACGGCCTGACTCGTGTGACGCAAGAGGTCCTCCTCATGGGTTCCCCGGAGGGCTCCCCCGGGCAAATCAAGCGTCACCCTAGTACGGGTGAGGGGGCGCGCCGGGTCCCTTCGCGGGACTTTGCCGATCTGTTATGCGTCGGTGACCAGCGCGCCGAGGGCGACCGCGGCGAGCACCTTGGCGCCGACGGCCACCGCGCGCTCGTCGACGTCGAGGTCGCCCTGGTGCAGGTCGTAGGTCCGTCCGCCCGGGGTGCGGGTCCCCAGGCGGCCCATGGCGCCGGGCAGCGACTCGAGGTACCACGCGAAGTCCTCGCCGCCGAGGCTCTGCTGGGTGGACACCACCCCGTCGGGGCCCAGCACGGCGGCCACGGCGTCGGCCAGCACGCCGGTCGCCGCCGGCTCGTTGACCACGGGCGGCACGCCGCGGACGTAGGTGACCTCCGCGCCCACGCCGTACGGCGCGAGGACCTGGTCGATCAGCTCACGGACGAGGTCCTCGGCGTCGACCCACGCGACGGCGTCGAGCATCCGCAGCGTGCCGGCGACCTCGCCGGAGGACGGGATGACGTTCTTGGCGGACCCGGCGCGGACCATGCCCCACACGAGGCTGGCGCCCGCGCGGGGGTCCAGGCGCCGCGAGAGCGCGCCGGGCAGGTCGGTGACCAGCTTGCCGAGGGCGTAGGTGAGGTCCTCGGTCAGGTGCGGGCGGGAGGTGTGCCCGCCGCGGCCGGTCAGCCGGACGGTGAGGGCGTCGGCGGCGCCGGTCAGCGGCCCGACCCTCAGGCCCACGTGCCCGACGTCGACGGTCGGGTCGCAGTGCAGCCCGTAGACGCTGCTCACCCCGTCGAGCGCCCCCGAGGTCAGGACCTCCAGCGCACCGCCGGGCATGATCTCCTCGGCCGGCTGGAAGAGCAGCCGGACGCGGCCCGGGAGCGGCTCGCGCCGGTGCCTCTCCGCCAGGGCCAGGCCGGCGCCGACCAGCGCGGCCGTGTGCACGTCGTGGCCGCACGCGTGGGCGACCCCGTCGACCGTGGAGCGCCACGGGCCGCTGGTCCGGTCGTCGACCGGGAGGGCGTCCAGGTCGGCCCGCAGGCCGACGACCCGGCTCTCGACCGGGCTCTCGACCGGTCCGACCTCGGCGACCAGCCCGCTCTTGGGCAGCATCTGCACGTCGACCCCCGCGGACTCCAGGCAGCGGGCCACCGCGGCGGTGGTGCGGGACTCGTCCCAGGCCAGCTCGGGGTGCGCGTGCAGGTCGCGGCGAAGGTCG
>JAICKK010000153.1 GCA_025927955.1 Nocardioidaceae bacterium | reverse complement strand
CCGACTCGGCTCCGGGACCGACCTTGGGCGTGGGGTGAAGCGGGAGGGCTGGGGCCCCAAAGCGGAGCCGCCCACCAGCGTGAACCCCCCCACCCCCGGGGGGGGGTCGATTCGGTTCATTTCGAAAGCCACCGGCACCACCAAGCGCGAGACCACAACGCCCGCGGCGGGGGCTGCGCCGCGGGCCCGCCGCCGGCGCCCCCCCCCCCCCCCCCCGACTCGGCGACCTCCAGAGGTGCACACGCGCCGACTCGGCGCTTCAGGCGATCTCGGACTGCGGCGCCGCGGTGACCGCCTCGGGCACGGGAGCGTCGGGACCGTTGCGGAGCAGGGCCCGCCAGCGGCCCCGGTGGTAGGCCGCCGCCGGATGGGTCCGGACGAACTCGTCGAGGATCCGCACGAACTGCTGCGGGTGGTCCTTGTGCGGGAAGTGGCCCGCGTCCTCGATCACCTCGACCGTCGCGCCGGGGGCCAGCTCCGCGGCGACCCGGGCGTGGGCGACCGGGATCACCGCGTCCTGGGAGCCCCAGACCACGCACATGGGCATGGCGCGGGTGAGGTACGCCCGGTCGACCATCGTCACGATCTGCCCCCGCCAGTCCACGACCGCGCCGAGCACGTGCTGGATCGCCCTGCGGGCCTGCGGGTCGCGGAGGGACTTCACGATCTCGGCGACCTCGTCCAGGTCGCGGGCCGGGGCGATGCCGGACGCCGCCAGCGCCCGCAGCGTGGTGGTGGTCAGCTGCCGCAGCACGGGCAGCGTCACCACGCCCATCGCCTGGTGGAAGCCGGGCAGGATGACCGCCCGGAGCGCGGGCGTCACCTCGGGGCCGAGGCCGCCGGGCGCGACCAGCACCATCCGCTCGGTGCGCTCGGGGAACTGGTAGGCGAACTGCATGGCCACACCGCCCCCGAAGCTGTGGCCCACGACCGTGACCTTGTCGACGCCGAGGACCGTGAGCAGGTCGCGCATCGCGTTGGCGTACCCGCCCACGCTGTAGTCGGCGCGCGGCTTCGCCGACCTGCCGTGCCCGAGCAGGTCGGGGGCGATGACGGTGTAGCGCCGGGACAGCACGGCGATGACCGGGGCCCAGGTGGTGTGGTCGCAGCCGAGGCCGTGCAGGAGCAGGAGCACCGGTCCGCGGCCCACCTTGACGAAGGCGCGCCGGTGCCCGTGGACGGTGAGGTACTGGACCTCGGGCGACGTCGGCGCCTTGGACATCGTGCTCCTCGCGGGTGTGTTCAGGGGACTGTAGCGGCGGCGAGGAGGCTCGGAGGGGCGAACGTCGCGAACGCCCCGCACTACTCTCGGGGCGTGAGCACGCAGCCGGACCGCGAGGCCATCGCCGGGCGCCTGCAGCGCTCGGTCGGTGCCCTCACCACCTCCACCGTTACCCGCATGGAGCGGGACATGCCCTGGTTCCGCGGTCTCTCCGCGAGGGACCGGTCCTGGATCGGCATGATCGTGCAGGCCGGCATCCAGGCCTTCGTGACCTGGTACGAGACGCCGGCCGACGGGAGCCTGCCGGTCACCGCGGAGGTCTTCGGCGCGGCGCCGCGCGCGCTCGTCGGTGTTGTGAGCCTCCACCAAACGGTCGAGATGGTGCGGCTGACCATCGAGGTGGTCGAGGAGAACATCGTGGAGGCGGTGGGACCCGCGGACGCCCCTGCGGTGCGCGACTCGGTCGTGCGCTACGCCCGGGAGGTGGCCTTCGCGACCGCGGAGGTGTACGCGCGGGCCGCCGAGATGCGCGGCGCCTGGGACGCCCGGCTCGAGGCCCTCGTCGTCGACAGCGTGCTGCGGGCGGAGGCCGACGAGACCGTGCTCTCGCGGGCCAGCGCGCTGGGCTGGGAGTCGTCCGGCGACGTGGTGGTGGTCCTGGGCCGGGTGCCCACGGCGGAGGGTGGCGGCGCGGCCGGCGCCGCCCGCGAGTCGATCATCGACGACGTACGACGCTCCGCGCGCCACATCGGGCTGGACGCCCTGTGCGCCGTCCAGGGCGACCGGATGGTGGTCGTGCTCGGCGGCGTGCACGACGCGGACAAGGCGGGGGCCGCGGTGGTGCGGCACTTCGGGGACGGCGCGGTGGTCATCGGACCGGTGGTCCCCGACCTGGTCCGGGCCAGCATCTCGGCGCGGGCCGCGACCGCCGGGCTGCGGGCGGCCGCCGGCGGGCCGGCGGCGCCGCGACCGGTCGCCAGCGACGACCTGCTGCCCGAGCGCGCGCTCTCCGGCGACGGCCACGCCCGGCGGCAGCTGGTGCGTGAGGTGTACCACCCTCTGGTCGCCGCCGGCGTCCCGATGCTGGAGACCGTGACCGCGTACTTCGACCACGGCGGGTCCATCGAGGGGACCGCGCGGGCGCTGTTCGTGCACCCCAACACCGTGCGGTACCGGCTGCGCCGGGCCGCGGAGGTGACCGGGCTCTCACCGTCCGCCCCGCGCGACGCCTACACCTACCGGCTGGCGCTGACGCTGGGCCGGCTCGCCGCGCCGGAGGCGGCGACGGCCGGCGGCCCGTGAACGTCGACTTGGAGGGTTCCTACAAAACCGCGCGCGGAATATTCGTGGCTGCCGTCACCACATGACGAGCCGCGGACAGGCAACAGTAGAGGGGTGCTCGTCATCGTCGCGCCCGGACAGGGTGCCCAGTCGCCCGGCTTCCTGACCCCCTGGCTCGAGATCCCCACCTTCAGCGAACGGCTCGTCTGGCTCTCCGCGGTCAGCGGCATGGACCTCCACCACTACGGGACCGAGGCCGACGCGGAGACGATCCGTGACACGGCCGTGGCCCAGCCGCTGCTGGTGGCCGCGGGCCTGCTCGCGGCCCTCGAGCTGTTCCCGCACCCCGCCGACGCGTTCGGCCGGATCGGCGCCGTGGCCGGCCACAGCGTGGGCGAGCTCACCGCCGCCGCCGGCGCCCGGGCGGTCAGCGCGGAGCAGGCGATGGTGCTCGTGCGCGAGCGCGGCAACGCGATGGCGGCCGCCGCCGCCACGACGCCCACCAGCATGACCGCCGTCCTGGGTGGCGACCGCGACGACGTGCTCGCGCGTCTGGAGAAGCACGGCCTCACCCCCGCCAACGACAACGGGCCCGGCCAGATCGTGGCGGCCGGCACGGTCGAGCAGCTCTCCGCGTTCGCCGAGGACCCGCCGGCCAAGGCGCGCCTCGTGCCGCTGTCGGTCGCCGGCGCCTTCCACACCGAGCACATGGCTCCGGCCGTCGACGTGCTGGCCCGGCTGGCACGGTCGGTCTCGACGCACGACGCACGCACCCCGATCATCTCCAACCGCGACGGCCAGGTGGTCCACGACGGCAACGACGTGCTGCGACGCATCGTGACCCAGGTCCGCAACCCGGTGCGCTGGGACCTCTGCATGGAGACCATGCTCGACCTGGGGGTCACCGGCATGCTGGAGATGCCGCCGGCCGGCACCCTGACCGGCATCGCGAGGCGCGCGATGAAGGGCGTCGAGACGTTCGCCCTCAAGACGCCCGACCACCTCGACGAGGCCCGCGCCTTCATCGACAAGCACGGCGACGCCTCCCAGATCGACACCAACCCCACCTGGCGGATGCTCGTGGCGCCGGCGAAGGGCACCTTCCACCGGGCCGCGGACCTGCCCGAGGGCGGCACCCTGCGTCCGGACGCCCGCATCGGAACGGTGCAGAGCCTGCGTGACGAGACGGCGGTCACCGCGCCGTACGGCGGCCATATCGTGGAGTGGCTGGTCGAGGACGGCGATCTCGTCTCCCCCGGTCAGCCGCTGATCCGGCTGCACCCAGAAGGAGTCCCCTCATGACCGGTTCCCTGTCCGCCCCCGCCGGCGCCGCCCACGCGACGATCCTCGGCTTCGGCAGCTACCGCGCCAGCCGGTTGATCCCCAACGCCGAGATCGTCGATGCCATCGACTCCAGCGACGAGTGGATCCAGCAGCGCTCGGGCATCAAGACCCGCCGCTGGGCCAGCGAGGACGAGACCGTCCAGTCGATGTCGGTCGGCGCCTCCCGCAAGGCCATCGAGAGCGCCGGCATCGACGTCGCCCAGGTCGACGCCATCGTCGTCGCGACGGTCTCGCACATGTTCCAGACCCCGGCGGTCGCCACCGCGATCGCCTACGAGCTCGGCACCGACCGGCCGGCCGCCTTCGACATCTCCGCGGCCTGCGCCGGCTTCTGCCACGGCGTCGCACTCGCCTCGGACATGGTGCGCGGCGGCAGCGCCAAGCATGTGCTCGTCATCGGCGTGGAGCGGCTCTCCGACCTCACCGACGTCGGCGACCGGGGCACCGCCTTCATCTTCTCCGACGGCGCCGGCGCGGCCGTGGTCGGTCCCTCCGACGAGCCCGGCATCGGCCCCGTCGTCTGGGGCTCCGACGGGGAGCAGTTCGACCTGATCCGGCAGCGCGAGGACTGGCGGGACGTCATCGTCGCGGAGAACCCCCGGATGCCGCACCTGGTCATGCAGGGCAACCCGGTGTTCCGGTGGGCCGCCTTCGAGATGGCCAAGGTCGCCCAGCAGACCCTCGACCGCACCGGCATCAGCGCCGACGACCTCGACGTGTTCGTGCCGCACCAGGCCAACATGCGCATCATCGACGCGATGGCCCGTTCGATGAAGCTGCCCGAGCACGTCCGGATCGCCCGCGACATCGCCGACCAGGGCAACGCCTCGGCCGCGTCCATCCCGCTCGCGCTCGACCGGATGATCGCCGAGGGCGAGGCGCGCAGCGGCGACCTCGCGCTGCTGATCGCGTTCGGCGCCGGGCTGGCCTACGCCGCGCAGGTCGTGCGCGTCCCCTAGGCGAGCCCACCCTCCCCCTATGCTCCCGGCGCACCGCCGGGTCACGCAGTACCAGCACCACCGAAGTTCCGCACCGCCCGCAGAAGTCCGCTACCCGAGAAGGAGCTCGCCGCCATGGCAACCACCGAGGAGATCCGCACCGACCTCGCCGACATCGTCAACGAGGTCGCCGGAGTCCCCGCCGACGACGTCCAGCTCGACAAGTCCTTCGTCGACGACCTCGACGTCGACTCGCTCTCCATGGTCGAGGTGGTCGTCGCCGCCGAGGAGAAGTTCGACGTCAAGATCCCCGACGACGAGGTCAAGAACCTCAAGACCGTCGGCGACGCGGTCGCGTTCATCGAGCGCGCCCAGAACGGCTGACCCAGAACGGCCGACCCAGGACGGCGTGAACCGTCGCCCCGGCGCCCTCCACGGGCGCCGGGGACGACGTACCCGCAGCAACCCCTGACCAGCACGCCAGACCAGCACAAGACCAGCACACCAGGCACCTAGCCAGCAGCAGAGCCGTCGCGGTGCGACCCACTGCACGACCCACCGAGGTGAACCAGACATGAGCGCCACTCGAGTCGTCGTGACCGGACTCGGCACGACCTCCCCCGTCGGCGGGGACGTCCCCACGACCTGGAGCGCGCTGCTCGCCGGCACGTCCGGCGTGCGAGCGCTCGACCACGACTGGGCCGCCCAGCTCGGCACCCGCATCGCGGCCGAGGTAGCGGTCGACCCGACCGAGGTCCTCGAGCGGGTCAAGGCCCGCCGCCTCGACCGCTCGGCACAGCTGGCGCTGGTCGCCGCCCTCGAGGCCTGGGCCGACTCCGGCCTCGGCGAGGCGGACATCGACAAGGACCGGCTGGGGGTGGCGATGGCCTCCGGCATCGGCGGCGTGCAGACGCTGCTGACCAACTACGACGCGCTGAACACCAAGGGCCCCCGCCGGGTGTCGCCGCTGGCCATCCCGATGCTGATGCCCAACAGCCCGGCCGCCAACATCGGCCTGGCCATCGGCGCCCGGGCCGGGGTGCACACGCCGGTCTCCGCCTGCGCCTCCGGCAACGAGGCGATCGCGCTCGGCATCGACATGATCCGGCTCGACCGTGCGGAGATGGTCGTGGTCGGCGGCACCGAGGCGGCGGTCCACCCGCTGCCGATGGCCGCCTTCGGGCAGATGATGGCGCTCTCCAAGCGCAACGACGACCCCGAGCACGCCTCGCGCCCGTGGGACAAGGGACGCGACGGCTTCGTCCTCGGCGAGGGCGCGGCCGTGCTGGTGCTCGAGTCCGAGGAGCACGCGAAGGCGCGCGGCGCGCACATCTACGCCGAGGCCGCCGGCGCCGGCATCACCGCCGACTCCCACGACATCGCCCAGCCCGACCCGGTCGGCCGCGGGGCCACCCGGGCCATGGAGATGGCCCTGCGGGACTCCGGGATGGAGGCCGGTGACCTCGCGCACATCAACGCCCACGCGACCTCCACACCGCAGGGCGACGTCGCCGAGGCGCTGGCGATCCGCAACGCGCTCGGAGACAAGGCCGCGGAGAACCTCGTGCTCACCTCCACGAAGTCGATGACCGGGCACCTGCTCGGCGCCGCCGGGGCGCTCGAGTCGCTCGCGGTCGTCCTGGCCCTGCGCGACCGGGTGGTGCCGCCGACGGTCAACCTCGACGACCCCGAGGACATCGGCCTGGACGTCGCGACCAGCAAGCGGACGCTGCCTGAGGGCGACCTTGCCGCGCTCAACAACTCCTTCGGCTTCGGCGGCCACAACGTCGCGATCGCCTTCCGCAGCGCCTGAGCGACAGCCGGACGCCCGCCGTACCCCTCCAGGAGCACGCATGACCCAGGCCCCCGCAGCAGCCGTCCCGGCGCAGGCCAGGCCCCCGAAGCCTCCCCGCGAGAGCGACCCCCGCAACCCGAACCTCCGGCTCGCCGCGTTCTTCGACGAGGGCACCTGCTCGCTGATCACCCCCGACGACGGCAGCGGGATGCTGGCCGCGGTCGGCCGGGTCGACGGGACGCACGTGGTCGCCTTCTGCTCCGACGCAACGGTGATGGGCGGGGCGATGGGCGAGGTCGGCTGCAAGGTCGTCGTGCACGCCTACGAGCGCGCGCTGGCGGACCAGGCGCCGGTGGTCGGCCTGTGGCACTCCGGCGGCGCCCGCCTCGCCGAGGGGGTGCTGTCGCTGCACGCGGTGGGCGAGATCTTCCACGTGATGACGCAGGCCTCCGGGAAGATCCCCCAGGTCTCGGTGGTCCTCGGCCCGGCGGCTGGCGGGGCGGCGTACGGGCCCGCGCTGACCGACGTGGTGATCCTCGGCCCGCAGGGCCGGATCTTCGTGACCGGACCGGACGTGGTGCGGTCGGTGACCGGTGAGGACGTCGACATGCTCCGCCTCGGCGGACCCGAGCCGCACGGGCGCCGCTCGGGCGTCGTGCACATCCTCGCCGAGAGCGAGCAGGAGGCGCTCGACCGCGCCCGGTCCGTCGCCACCCTGCTCGGCGCCCAGGGGACGCTGGAGGCGGGCTCCGTCGAGGACGTCGACCTCTCGCGGATGCTCCCGGAGTCCAAGAAGCGCGCGTACGACGTGCACCCGCTCGTCGCGGCGGTCCTCGACGAGGGCACCGCCCAGGAGCTGCACGCGAAGTGGGCGCCGAACATCGTCACCACCCTGGGCCGCTTCGGTGGTCGCACGGTCGGCGTGGTCGCGAACAACCCACTGCGCCTCGGTGGCTGCCTCGACTCGCTGTCGGCGGAGAAGGCCTCCCGGTTCGTGCGGATGTGCGACGCGTTCGGGGTCCCGCTGGTCGTGCTCGTCGACGTACCCGGCTACCTGCCCGGCGTCGGCCAGGAGTGGGACGGCGTGGTGCGCCGCGGCGCGAAGCTGCTGCACGCCTTCGGTGAGTGCGTGGTGCCGCGGGTGACCCTGGTGACCCGCAAGACCTACGGCGGGGCCTACATCGCGATGAACTCCCGCGCGCTGGGCGCCACGAAGGTGTTCGCGTGGCCGGGTGCGGAGGTGGCGGTGATGGGCGCCGTGGCCGCGATCCGGATCCTGCACCGTCGCAAGCTGCTCGAGGTCGCCCCCGAGATCCGCGCCCAGGTGGAGGCCGAGCTGGCCGCCGAGCACGAGCGGATCGCCGGTGGCGTCGACAAGGCGGTCGAGATCGGCGTCGTGGACGAGGTCGTCGAGCCGAGCGCGACCCGCTCGGCGCTGGCCCACGCGATCGCCGACGCCGGCCTCGTGCTGCGCGGCGCGCACGGCAACATCCCGCTCTGACCCGCCTGTTCGCCGAGGCGTCCCGTTCCGCGCTCCGAAGGACGCCGAGGCGTCTTGTTCCGCGAACGAGGGGCGGTGGCCTGGCCCGCCGTACTCACAGAACGGGACGCCTCGGCGGGCGCGGGACCACGGAACAAGGCGCCTCGGCGTCAGACCACCTGGTGAAGCCAGCGGACGGGAGCGCCCTCACCGGCGTGCCGGAACGGCTCGAGCTCGGCGTCCCAGGGCGTGCCGAGCAGCTTGTCGATCTCGACCTCGAGCGCGGCGTCACCGAGGGACGCCTTGACCACGGCGGCCTTGAGCCGGTCCTCGGGGATCATGATGTCGCCGTGCACCCCGGTCACGGCGTGGAAGATGCCGAGGCTGGGCGTGTAGGAGTAGCGGGCGCCCTCGGTGCCGCCCTGGCCCGAGGCCGTGGGCTCCTCGGTGACCTCGAAGCGCAGGTGGTTCCACCCGCGCAGCGCGGAGGCGATGGCGGCGGCGGTGCCCGCCTCACCGGTCCAGGAGAACTCCGCCCGGTAGGCGCCCGCCTGCGCGCCCTGCGGCGTCCACTCCAGGCTCACGGCGTTGCCGAGCACACCGCCGGCCGCCCACTCGATGTGCGGGCACAGCGCAGACGGTGCGGAGTGGACGAAGAGCACGCCCCGGGTCAGAGCCCGCGTCGCAGTTCGTGTGGTCACGGTGGCCTCCTAGATCCGGCGTCGAGAGACGCCTTCCCCAGCGGTCTCCGCGGATCCGGAGGCGTCGAGCCTCACGAACCGTCGATATGTTGTTGTGGTCCCATTCTGGCGCACTCATGGGCACAGGCGCCACATTTGCATCAACTTTACCATTGCCCCAGCGCGAGCCCGGCCACAGGGTCAACCGAACGAGACCAACGGCACCACAAGAGGGGTCCATGTGAGCCGTCCGGGCACGCTCGCCAGGCGCTGAGCCGGGGCCGGCTGTCGTACGGTCTCTCCCTTTGTCGGCCACCATGGCGCCTTCGGTGCTGGGGTGGCGCCATGGCGGCGAGGGGAGGCGATGGCACAGCAGACGGTGGGAGCGCGCGGCGTGAGGCGCGCGGTCGGTGTGGCCGCCGCGGTCGTGGTGGCCACGGTCGCGGTCGGCGCTCCGGTGGCACGCGGCGCGGACACGGCGTGGACCAAGGTGGCCTCCGGTACGACGGGCGGCATCAGCGGCCTCGCACCAGCGGCAGCTGACGTTCGGG
>JAICKK010000157.1 GCA_025927955.1 Nocardioidaceae bacterium | reverse complement strand
TCTCGGGCCGCCGGGCCTTGTCGACCCAGACCTTCATCAGCTCGACGGCCTTGTCGCCGGCGTCGATGGAGACCCCGGCCGCCTCGTACGTCGCTCCCGGGCGCGCGGGCGGCTGGTGGTCGGTCATCGGGCTCCTCGGCTCGGGCGGGTCGGGCGGTCAGGGTCGCCGCAGCGAGTCCCCGGCACCGCCACCGGCCAGCGACGAGGAGAGCCCGTCGACGTCCGTGCCGGCAGACGGGAACTCGAGCAGGTGCTTGCCGAGGTGCTCGGGTGCCGGCAGCTCCACGGGGTAGACGCCGTCGAAGCAGGCCCGGCACAGGTCGTCCATCGGCACCTCGGTGGCCTCGACGAGCTGCTCGAGGGAGATGTAGGCCAGCGAGTCCGCGTCGATCGAGCGCCGGATCTCCTCGATGCTGAGCCCGTTGGCGATCAGCTCGGCCCGGGTCGCGAAGTCGATGCCGTAGAAGCACGGCCACTTCACCGGCGGGGAGGAGATCCGCACGTGCACCTCGCGGGCGCCGGCCTCCCGCAGCATCCGCACCAGGGCCCGCTGGGTGTTGCCGCGCACGATGGAGTCGTCCACGACGACCAGCCGCTTGCCCTCGATGACGTCGCGCAGGGGGTTGAGCTTGAGCCGGATGCCGAGCTGCCGGATCGTCTGCGAGGGCTGGATGAAGGTGCGCCCGACGTACGAGTTCTTCACCAGGCCGGTGCCGTAGGGGATGCCGCTGGCCTCGGCGTAGCCGATCGCCGCGGGGGTGCCGGACTCGGGGACCGGCATCACCAGGTCGGCCTCGGCCGGGAACTCCCGCGCCAGCCGGCGGCCGATCTCGACGCGGACGCTGTGCACGCGGCGCTGGTTCATCAGCGTGTCGGGCCGGGCCAGGTAGACGAACTCGAACAGGCAGTGCTTGGGCGCCGGGTCGGCGAACCGGCGGCTGCGCAGGCCGTCCTCGTCGATGGCGACCAGCTCACCCGGCTCGACCTCGCGGATGAAGGACGCCCCGACGATGTCGAGGGCCGCGGTCTCGCTGGCGACGACCCAGCCGCGCTCGAGCCGGCCGAGCACCAGCGGCCGGATGCCCTGCGGGTCCCGGGCGGCGTACAGCGTGTTCTCGTCCATCCAGACGAAGGAGAAGGCGCCGCGCAGGCCGGTGAGCACCTCGGCGGCGTTCTCCTCCAGGCTGGTGTCGGGATGGTGGGCGAGCAGGGCGGTGACCAGGCTCGTGTCGTTGGTCGCCGCGGGCGTCGGCTTGGTGGTCACGTCGAGCTCGCCGGCCACGCCGGGAAGCGCCGCCACCCGCTCCTGCAGCTCGCGGGTGTTGGTCAGGTTGCCGTTGTGCGCCAGCGCGATCGAGCCGGTCTCGGTGGGCCGGAACGTCGGCTGGGCGTTGTGCCAGGTGCTCGCCCCGGTCGTGGAGTAGCGCGCGTGACCCACCGCGACGTACCCCTTCAGCGACTCCAGGGTCGACTCGTCGAAGACCTGGGAGACCAGTCCCATGTCCTTGTAGACCAGGATCTGGCGCCCGTTGCTGACCGCGATCCCGGCGGACTCCTGGCCGCGGTGCTGCAGCGCGTAGAGCCCGTAGTAGGTCAGCTTCGACACGTCCTCGCCCGGTGCCCAGACCCCGAAGACCCCGCACGCGTCCTGGGGGCCGGCGTCCTGCGGGTCGAGGGCGTGGGTGAGCCGGCCGTCGCCGCCGCGCCGGCGGCCGTGCGGGCTGGCTGGCTTGTCCGGTCCGGGCACGGGCCCCACTGTACGGGCAGGGCGGGGCGCGCCGGCTGACGCGTCCGCCCAGCGTCGTTGGTCGAGGTGGCGAGGCGCTGGCCGAGCCCTCGAGACCACGGCCACCTTCCCCGCAAAGGTGCGGATGGTTTCAAGGCCCGCCACCACGTTGGTTGAGGTGGCGAGGCGCTAGCCGAGCCCTCGAAACCACGGCCACGTCCCCGCAAGGGTGCGGATGGTTTCGAGGCCCGCCACCACGCTGGAACCAGGTGGCGAGGCGCTAGCCGAGCCCTCGAAACCACGGCCACGTCCCCGCAAGGGTGCGGATGGTTTCGAGGCCCTCGCCCCTGGGGGGCTCGGCCACCTCAACCAGCGTCGGGCTCGGTCCGCACCACGCTGGTTGAGGTGGCGAGGCGCTAGCCGAGCCCTCGAAACCACGGCCACGTCCGCGCAAAGGTGCGGATGGTTTCGAGGCCCTCGCCCTGGGGGCTCGGGCACCTCAACCAGCGCGGGGCTCGGGCACCTCAACCAGCGTCGGCTCGGGCACCTCAACGGGCGTCGGCGGTGGGTGGCTGCGCCAGATGGTGCAGCAGCAGCGCCTCGGCGAGGCACACCCGCTCGAACTCGGCGAGGTGCAGGCCCTCGTTGGCGCCGTGCGCCCGGGTATCGGGATCCTCGACGCCGGTCACCAGCACAGCAGCGTCCGGGAACGACTCGAGGAACTCGGCGATGAACGGGATCGAGCCGCCGACCCCCATGTCGATGGGGCTGGTGCCGTCCCACGCCTCGGTGAACGCGGCCCGTGCGGCGTCGTACGCCGGACCGGTGGCGTCGATCTGGGTGGCCTCTCCGGTGTCGACCACGGTGAAGGACAGCTCGGCGCTCCACGGCACGCGCGCCTCGAGGTGCTCGCGCAGACGGTCGACGGCGTTGCGCGTGGTGTCCCCTGGCGCGATGCGCATCGAGATCTTCGCCCGCGCGGAGGGCACCAGGGTGTTGCTCGCCCCGTCGACCCTCGGCGCGTCCAGGCCCGTGATGCTCAGGGACGGCTTGGTCCACAGCCGCTGCACGATGCTGCCCGACCCGATCCACTCGACACCGGCCACCGCGCCCGACTCCGCTCGAAGCCGCTCCTCGGGGTAGTCCACGTCCGCGGCGGGCCGCGACACCAGACCCTCGACGGCGACGTTGCCCTCGTCGTCGTGCAGCGTCGCGATCAGCCGGCTCAGCGTGATCAGGGCATCGGGAACCAGGCCGCCCCACATCCCGGAGTGCACCGCGTGGGTGAGGGTGCGGACCTCGACGTCGGCTCGCACCAGTCCGCGCAGGCTCGTGGTCAACGCCGGCACGCCGATGTCCCAGTTGCCGGAGTCCGCGATCACGATCACGTCGGCAGCCAGGTCGTCGCGGTTCTGCCGCAGCAGGTCGGCCAGCGACTCCGAGCCGACCTCCTCCTCGCCCTCGACGAACACGGTGACACCGACCGGAAGGTCGTTGCCGAAGGCCCGCACCGCCGCCAGGTGCGCGGCGATCCCGGCCTTGTCGTCGGCCGCCCCGCGCCCGTAGAGCCGGTCCCCTCGCTCGGTCGGCTCGAAGGGCGGCGAGTCCCAGTCGGCGTGCTCGTTCTCCGGCTGCACGTCGTGGTGGGCGTAGAGCAGAACCGTGGGCGCGCCCGCCGGGGCGGCCCTGCGGGCGATCACCGCCGGCGCGGTGGCGTCGCCGGCGGTCGCGACCCGGGTGTCGAACCCCTCGGCCCGGAACAGCGCCGCGGTCGCCTCGGCGGATCGCCGTACGTCCTCGCGCCGGGCCGGGTCGGCGCTCACCGACGGGATCCGGACCAGCGCCTCGAGGTCGGCGCGCACCGAGGGCAGCACGTCACGGACGGCGGAGCGGATCTCGTCAGGTGTCATTGCGGCAGCCTAGAGAGGCACCAGCGGCAGCAGGTGGCCGAGGTCGGAGCGCTCGCCGGAGGCCACCAGGCGGGCGTCCGCGGCGGCCTCGGCCCACTCGAGGTCGCCGATGCCGAGCGCGACCCAGGTCACCGCGTCCATCTCCACGACTGCCGGTGGCGTGCCGCGGGTGTGCCGGGTGCCGGACAGGCACTGCGCGACCGCGTACGGCGGGACGCGGACCTCGACCGCGCCGCCCGGCGCCTTCCCGACCAGCAGCGCGAGCAGGTGCTTGGTCAGCAGCCGCAGGTCCTCGTCGGTGCCCGTACCGTCGCGGAAGCGCTCCAGCGCGGGCCCGACCAGCGCGGGGTCGGCGGGGCGCAGTCGGACGGGCACCCGCCCATTCTCCCAGCACGCCGAGGCGTCCCGTTCCGTGCCCGCGCACTCGCCGAGGCGTCCCCTTCCGTGCCCGCGCACTCGCCGAGGCGTCCCGTTCCGTGCTCGCGCACTCGCCGAGGCGTCCCGTTCCGCGTCCGCGTCCGCGTTCGCGTTCGCGTTCGCCGAAGCGAGCGTCATACGAGATCCTTGCTTCGCCGTGGACCACAGAACAGGACGCCTCGGCGCTCCCCCCACCACAGAACAGGACGCCTCGGCGCTCCCCCCGGCGCGGAACGGGACGCCTCGGCGGGGTGAGCCGGCCGGCGTGTCCCTCGCGGAAAGATCGCGCAAGAGCTGTTACGTTTGGGGTTTTTGTGACTAGGGTGACCCCTGTTCGCCTCACGAGCTGGAGCTCCCATGCACCCCACCGCCCCCGCCTCCCGTCGCCCGCGGCGCGTCCGGCGGCTCGCCGCGGTCGCCGCCACGGCCCTGGTGGCCACCCTGGCCGGCGGCGCCACCGCCGGCAGCGCAGACGCCTCGAGCCCGTCCGCGGCGAACCCGGTGACCCCGGGCGACTTCACCGGCTACGCCTTCGACCAGTGCACGGCGCCGAGCCAGGGCGCGATGAACGCCTGGCTGAGCGCGTCTCCGTACTGGGCCGTCGGCATCTACGTCTCGGGTGCCTCGCGGGGGTGCACCCAGCAGCCGAACCTGAGCCCCACCTGGGTCCGCACCCAGCTCGCGCGCGGCTGGCGGCTGCTGCCGATCACCCTGGGCCCGCAGGCCTGGTGCACCACGCGCGAGCGCTACCTGCACCAGGTGCGGATCAACCCGTCCCCCGGCACGTCGTACGCCAAGGCACGCGCCCAGGGCCGCGCGGAGGCGCGCAAGACCGTCGGAGTCGCCCAGGGCCTCGGGATCAGCCCGGGCAGCACGCTGTGGTACGACATCGAGGCCTTCGACACCTCCCGGCACGACTGCCGCGAGTCCGCGCTGTCGTTCCTGTCCGCGTGGACCAGGCAGCTCTACGACCTGCACTACGTGTCCGGGGTCTACTCCAGCGCCGCGTCCGGCATCAGGATGCTCGACGACGCGCGCGTCAACCGCCCCGGCGTGTACACGATGCCGAACCGCATCTGGATCGGCGACTGGAACGGGCGCGCCGACGTGTACTCGTCCTACATCCGCCCCAAGGGCTGGCTGCCGCACCGTCGCGTGCACCAGTACCGCGGCGGGCACGACGAGACCTACGGCCGCGTCCGGATCAACATCGACACCAGCTGGGTCGACCTCGGCCGCGGCTCGACGCTGTCCCCCGAGCCGAGGCACTGCGGGGGCGCCGCGACGTACGACTTCCACCGGTACGCCCCTCGCGTGCTGGGCGACAAGGGCGTCCTCGTGCACACGATCCAGTGCCTGCTGCGGGCCCGGCACCTCTACTCCGGCACCGTCGACGGCCTGTACGACGCGCAGGTCGGCGCCGCGGTGAGGACGTTCCGGACCGGGCTCGGCATGTCCGCGAGCACCTCGACGACGCGGGCGACCTGGGTGGCGCTGCTCTCGGCCGGGCGCACGCCGCTGGTCAAGGTCGGCTCGGCGGGCACCGCGGTCCGGCGGCTGCAGCGGGCGCTCAATGCTGCCGAGGGCGCCGGCCTGAAGGTCACCGGCGTGTTCACCGCCGGCACCACCGACGCGGTGAAGGCCTACCAGGGCAGCCACGCCATGGTGCGGACCGGGGTGGCGGGCTCCGGCGTGTGGCGCCGGCTGCAGGCCGGGACGCTGTGAACCGAGAGCCCTCGCCCCCTCTGGCCAGGGCCTGACCCGGGCTCAGCCCAGGGCGGCCGGCAGCGTGGCGGTCCAGGCCGTCCGCAGCTCGGCCAGGGGGACCGCGAACTGGCCCTGCACGTCGAGCGCCGCGTCGGGGCCGTCGCCGTCGGTGACCCCGACGCGCAGGTGGGGGAAGCCACGGGCGCTGCACATGTCGGTGAAGCGCACCTCCTCCGAGCGGGGCACCGCCACGATCGCGCGGCCGGCGGACTCGCTGAACAAGGTGACGAACGGGTCCACGCCGTCGGGCAGCCAGACCCGGGCACCCACCCCGTGGCGCAGGCACGACTCCACGAGCGCCTGGGCGAGGCCGCCCTCGGACAGGTCGTGCGCGGCGTCGACCAGCCCGTCGCGGGAGGCGTTGACCAGGATGTCGGCCAGCTGCCGCTCCGCCGCGAGGTCGACCACCGGCGGGCGGCCACCGAGGTGGCCGTGCACGACGTGCGCCCACTCCGAGCCGGAGAGCTCCTCGCGGGTCACGCCGAGCAGGTAGACCTGCTGACCGGGTGAGACGAACCCGGTGGGCGTGCGCCGGGCCACGTCGTCGATGACGCCGAGCACGGCCACCACGGGTGTCGGATGGATCGCGGCGTCTCCGGTCTGGTTGTACAGGCTCACGTTGCCGCCGGTGACCGGCACGCCCAGCTCGCGGCACCCCTCGGCCAGGCCCCGGGTGGCCTCCACCAGCTGCCACATCACGTCGGGGTCCTCCGGCGACCCGAAGTTGAGGCAGTCGCTGACCGCCAGCGGCCGGGCCCCCGACGCCGCGACGTTGCGGTAGGACTCCGCGAGCGCGAGCTGCGCCCCCGCGAAGGGGTCCAGCTTCGCGTAGCGGCCGTTGCAGTCGGTGGCCAGCGCCACGCCGAGCCCCGTGGCCTCGTCGACGCGCACCATCCCGGCGTCCTCGGGCTGCGCGAGGACGGTGTTGCCCTGGACGTAGCGGTCGTACTGGTCGGTGATCCAGGACTTGTCGCACAGGTTCGGCGAGGCCACCAGGCGCAGCAGCGTCTCGCGCAGCTGCGCGCCGGTCGTCGGCCTCGGCAGCCGGGACGCGTCGTCGGCCTGCAGCGCGTCCTGCCAGGCGGGACGGGCGAACGGCCGCTGGTACGTCGGCCCGTCGTGAGCGACCGAGCGCGGGGGTACGTCGACGACGGTCTCGCCGTGCCACTCGATGGTGAGCCGGCCCGACTCGTCGACCTCGCCGACGACCGTGGCCTCGACGTCCCACCGCTCGCAGATCTCCAGGAACCGCTTGACGCTCGCCGGCTCGACGACGGCCATCATCCGTTCCTGGGACTCCGACATCAAGATCTCCTCGGGCGCCAGCGAGGAGTCGCGCAGCGGCACGCGGTCGAGCCACACGTGCATGCCGCCGTCGCCGGCCGAGGCCAGCTCCGAGGTGGCGCAGGACAGCCCCGCCCCGCCGAGGTCCTGGATGCCGACGACGAGGTCCTCGGCGAAGATCTCCAGGGTGCACTCGATGAGCAGCTTCTCGTAGAACGGGTCGCCGACCTGCACGCTGGGCCGCTTCGCGGGTCCCCCCGTCCCGTCGGACCCGGCCTCGAACGTCTCGCTGGCCAGCACCGACACCCCGCCGATGCCGTCACCGCCGGTGCGCGCGCCGTACAGGACGACCTGGTTGCCGGCACCCGAGGCCTTGGCGAGGTGGATCTGCTCGTGCCGCATGACGCCCACGCACAGCGCGTTGACCAGCGGGTTGCCAGCGTAGGAGGCGTCGAAGACCGCTTCGCCACCGATGTTGGGCAGGCCCAGGCAGTTGCCGTAGCCGCCCACGCCGGCGACGATCCCCGGCAGCACCCGGTGGGTGTCGGGCGCCTCGAGCGGGCCGAAGCGCAGCGGGTCCATCACGGCGACCGGGCGGGCGCCCATGGCGAGGATGTCGCGGACGATGCCGCCCACGCCGGTGGCGGCACCCTGGTACGGCTCGACGTACGACGGGTGGTTGTGCGACTCGACCTTGAAGGTCACCGCGTACCCGTCGCCGATGTCCACGACGCCGGCGTTCTCGCCCATCCCGACCATGAGGTGCGCGCGCATCTGGTCGGTGACCGACTCGCCGAACTGCCGCAGGTGCACCTTGGAGGACTTGTAGGAGCAGTGCTCGCTCCACATCACCGAGTACATCGCCAGCTCGCAGCTGGTCGGGCGCCGGCCGAGGATCTCGCGGATCCGGGCGTACTCGTCCGGCTCGAGGCCCAGCTCGGACCAGGGCTGCTCGCGGTCGGCGTCGAGCGCCGCGGACGCGACGGTGTCGAGGTGCGGGCGCTCGGTCAACAAGGTGCTCCGTCTGCGTGGGGGTCGCGGGGAGGGGCGGCGACGGCCGGCGGGCGAGCACCGGCGGGCGCCCCCGGGCGCCAATCTACCGGTCCCGTTCTCCGGCCCGGCTACCCTCTAGAGTTGCGGTCCAGCACGACGCCACCGCACCACCGACCCGGGGACCCTCCATGCGCCGCCACCTCCTGCCCGCCTCGCTGCTGCTCACGTTGGTGAGCGCCCTGGCGCTGACCGGCTGCAGCAACGACTCGGCCGGCGGGACCAGCAAGCCGTCGGCGTCCGCGAGCCTCACGCCCTCGACCAGCACCACCCCGTCGGACTCGTCGAGCCCGTCGATGTCGACGTCGCCGACCCAGTCCTCGAGCGCCTCGACGTCGCCGTCCGCGCCCGCGTCGCTGCCGCACGACCGGCTCGCGGCGGCGAGCTACCACGAGTCGGTCCTCGTCAGCAGCGCCGCCTCCACGCCGGAGGAGCAGGCCGTGGTGGACGCCTGGATGAGCTACTGGAACAACGTCGCGGACACCTACTTCAACGGCCAGCCCACGGCGGACCTCGCCAAGGTCGCGAGTGGTGACGCGCTGGCCCAGGTGCACGCGTACCTGAAGCGGCAGAAGAAGAAGAACGAGCGGTCGGTCGGCTGGGCCAAGGACCATGTCCTGTCGGTGACCGTCAACGGTGACCGGGCCACGATCCACGACTGCACCCAGAACTTCACGTTCAGCGTCGACCAGGAGGGCGAGCCGGCGACCCGCCCTTACCCCTGGTACGACGCCACCGGGACGCTGGAGAAGCAGCAGGGCTCCTGGGTCGTCGTGCACCAGGTCTCGAAGACCCCGAAGACGTCCTGCCTGCCCTGACGCGGCCGCCTCAGCCGACGAGCGCCTCGACCAGCGCGAAGAACCCGAGCCCGTCGACGCCGGGACCGAAGCCGTCCTCGACGGCATGCTCGGGGTGCGGCATCAG
>JAICKK010000179.1 GCA_025927955.1 Nocardioidaceae bacterium | reverse complement strand
GTTGATGACGTGCTCCGGTTTGCCCTGGAATTTCTTGCGCAACACCGGATCCTGCGTGGCGATTCCCACCGGACAAGTATTGAGGTGGCATTTGCGCATCATGATGCACCCGGCGGCGATCAGTGGCGCGGTGGCGAAGCCGAACTCGTCCGCCCCCAGCAATGCCGCGATCGCGACGTCCCGGCCGGTCCGGAGCCCACCGTCCGCCTGGACGGCAACCCGCCCGCGCAAGTCATTGAGGACCAGTGTTTGCTGGGTCTCCGCGAGACCAATCTCCCATGGGGAGCCGGCATGGGTCAGCGATGTCAGCGGTGAAGCCCCCGTGCCGCCTTCGTAGCCGGAAATCGTCACATGATCCGCGCCCGCCTTGGCCACGCCCGCCGCAACGGTTCCAACGCCGAATTCCGATACCAGCTTCACGGACACGCGGGCCGCCGGATTGACGTTGCGCAAGTCGAAGATGAGCTGCGCGAGATCCTCGATGGAGTAGATGTCGTGGTGCGGCGGCGGTGAGATCAGCCCCACCCCCGGGGTGGAGTGCCGGGTCCGCGCGATCCAGGGGTAGACCTTGTGCCCGGGGAGCTGACCGCCCTCCCCCGGCTTGGCGCCCTGGGCCATCTTGATCTGCAGGTCGTCGGCGTTGGTGAGGTACTCCGAGGTGACCCCGAACCGGCCCGACGCCACCTGCTTGACCGCGCTGCGCCTCTCCGGGTCGTGCAGCCGGTCGGCGTCCTCCCCGCCCTCGCCGGTGTTCGACTTGCCGCCGATGCGGTTCATCGCCACCGCCAGGGTCTCGTGCGCCTCCTGGCTGATCGAGCCGTAGGACATCGCACCCGTCGAGAAGCGCCGGACGATCGCGGAGACCGGCTCCACCTCGTCGAGGGGCACCGGAGGACGGTCGTGCCGGAAGGCGAAGAGCCCGCGCAGGGTCATCAGCCGCTGGGACTGCTCGTCCACGCGGGAGGTGTACTGCTTGAAGATGTCGTAGCGGCCGGTCCGGGTCGAGTGCTGGAGGCGGAACACGGTCTCGGGGTCGAACAGGTGCGGCTCGCCCTCGCGGCGCCACTGGTACTCGCCGCCGATGTCCAGGGACCGGTGGGCCGGGGGCAGCCCGTCGACCGGGTACGCCGTGCGGTGCCGTCGGGCCACCTCCTCGGCGACGGTGTCGATGCCCACGCCGCCGAGCTTGCTGGTGGTGCCGGTGAAGTAGCGGTCGACCAGGGGCTGGGAGAGCCCGACGGCCTCGAAGATCTGGGCACCGGTGTAGGAGGCGACGGTCGAGACGCCCATCTTGCTCATCACCTTGAGCACGCCCTTGCCCAGCGACCTCTGCAGGTTGCGCACCGCCTGCTCGGGCTCGACGTCGACGAAGTACCCGTCGCGGGCCAGGTCCTCGACGGTCTCCATCGCGAGGTACGGGTTGACCGCGGCCGCGCCGTACCCGACCAGGAGGGCGACGTGGTGCACCTCGCGCACGTCCCCGGCCTCGACCACGAGGCCGACCTTGGTGCGGGTCTTCTCCCGCACCAGGTGGTGGTGGACCGCGCCGGTCAGCAGCAGGGACGGTATCGGCGCGAGCTCGGTCGTCGAGTGCCGGTCGGAGAGCACGATGATGCGGGCGCCGCCGGCGATGGCGGCCGACACCTCGGCACACACCTCGTCCAGGCGCCCGGCGAGGGCCGGGCCGCCGCCCTCGACGGGGTAGAGGCCGCGCGCCACGTGGGTGGCGTACCCGGGCAGGTCGCCGTCGCGGTTGATGTGCCGGATCTTGGCCAGCTCGTCGTTGGTGATGACCGGGAACGGCAGCACCAGCTGCCGGCACGACGCCGGAGTGGGCTCGAGCAGGTTCGCCTCGGGGCCGATCGTGCCCGACAGGGAGGTCACGAGCTCCTCCCGGATGGCGTCCAGGGGCGGGTTGGTGACCTGGGCGAACAGCTGCGAGAAGTAGTCGAAGAGCAGCCGCGGCCGCTGGGAGAGCACCGCGATCGGCGTGTCGGTGCCCATGGAGCCGATCGGCTCGGCACCCGTCCTGCCCATCGGTGCGAGCAGGACCCGCCTCTCCTCCTCGGTGTAGCCGAAGATCTGCTGCCGCCGGGTCACCGAGGAGTGGGTGTGCACGACGTGCTCGCGGTCGACGAGGTCCTCGAAGTGGAGGATGCCGGCGTGCAGCCACTCGTCGTAGGGGTGCTCGCTCGCGAGCTGCCCCTTGACCTCCTCGTCCTCGATGATGCGGTGCTCGGCGGTGTCGACGAGGAACATCCGCCCGGGCTGGAGCCGGCCCTTGCGCACGACGGTGGCCGGGTCGATGTCCAGGACGCCGACCTCGGAGGCGAGCACCACCAGGCCGTCGTCGGTGACCCAGTAGCGGGACGGGCGCAGGCCGTTGCGGTCGAGGACGGCACCGACCTGGGTGCCGTCGGTGAACACGACGCACGCGGGGCCGTCCCACGGCTCCATCATCGACGCGTGGAACTCGTAGAACGCCCGGCGGGCGGGCTCCATCTCCGTGTGGTTCTCCCACGCCTCGGGGATCATCATCAGGACCGAGTGCGGCAGCGAGCGGCCGCCCATGTGCAGCAGCTCGAGCACCTCGTCGAAGGACGCCGAGTCCGAGGCTCCCGGGGTGCAGATGGGGAACAGCCGCTGGAGGTCACCGGGGATCAGGTCGCTGGCCAGCAGCGCCTCGCGGGCCCGCATCCAGTTGCGGTTGCCCATCACGGTGTTGATCTCGCCGTTGTGCGCGATGAACCGGAACGGATGCGACAGCGGCCAGCTGGGGAACGTGTTGGTGGAGAAGCGGGAGTGCACCACTGCGACCGCCGAGGCGAACCGCTCGTCGCGCAGGTCCGGGTAGAACCGGTCGAGCTGGTCGGTGGTGAGCATGCCCTTGTAGGCGAGGGTGCGCGAGGACAGGGACGGGAAGTACACGTCGGTCTGCCGCTCCGCCCGCTTGCGCAGGCAGAAGGCCAGACGCTCCAGCGCCATGCCGACGACCCGGCCGCTCGAGGCGGCCACGAAGAGCTGGCTGAACCTCGGCATCACGCTCACCGCGGTGGCGCCCAGGAGCCTCGGGTCGGTGGGGACCTCCCGCCAGCCCAGCACCCTGAGCCCCTCCTCGGTGGCGATCTCCTCGATCCGCCGTCGCGTCTTGGCGACCTCGTCCTCGTCGCCGGAGAGGAAGGCGGTGCCCACGGCGTAGGCGTGCCGCGGCGGGAGGTCGAAGTCGACCACCTCCCGGAAGAAGGCGTCCGGGATGCCGAGCAGGATGCCGGCTCCGTCCCCCGAGTCCGGCTCGGCGCCGGTCGCGCCGCGATGCTCGAGGTTGCGCAGGGCGGTCACGGCCCTGGTGACGATGTCGTGAGCGGGCTGGCCGCTGAGGTTCGCGACGAACGCGACACCGCAGGCGTCGTGCTCGTGCCGACCGTCGTAGAGGCCCTGGGGCGGGGGGAACGCGGACATCGGGCCGTCCTCTCGTCGTCCTGGCACCGCGAGGTGCCACGACAGCCGGGGCGCCGGGCGACGCCCGGGTGCTGGTCGGGGCACGCTCAAGCAGGGGACGACATTGGCCCGTGCGCGTGCAGGATGCTACAGGAAGCCGGCCGCCCGCAACCCGCGTGCGCGCCGCCCGCCACAGTGTGGACGCGCACCTCCGGACGCGCCGGGCCCTCGACCCGTGGGTCAGCCGGACACCGCGGTGCCGACCAGCAGGCCCACCAGGTAGGTGAGGCCCGCCGCGCCGGCACCCAGCAGCACCTGCCGCAGGCCGGCGTACCACCACGGCCGCACGGTCACCCGCGCCACCACCGCGCCGCAGCCGAACAGCGCCAGGAGCGTGACGGCCAGCGCCGGCAGCACCGAGGTGGCGCCGAGCAGGTAGGGGAGCAGCGGGACGAGCGCTCCGACGGCGAACGAGACGAACGACGACGCGGCGGCCAGCGTCGGCGAGGCCAGGTCGCCGGGGTCGACGCCCAGCTCCTCGCGGGCGTGCACGGACACGGCGTTCTCGACGTCGGCGTGGATCTGCCGGGCGACCTCGGCGGCCAGCCGGGGGTCCAGCCCCTTCGCGGCGTACATCTCCGCCAGCTCCGCGGTCTCCCCCGCCGGGTTGCGCAGGATCTCGCGGCGCTCCTTGTCGACCTCGCGCGCGGCGGCCTCGGACTGGCTGGCCACCGAGACGTACTCGCCGGTCGCCATGGAGAACGCACCGCCGACGAGGCCCGCGATGCCCGCGAGCACCACCGAGGAGGAGCTCCCCACATGCACGGTCCCACCGGCCATCCCGGCGATGAGCGCGAGGTTGGAGACCAGCCCGTCCATGGCGCCGAACACGGCCGGGCGCAGCCAGCCGCCGGTCACGTCGGGATGCTCGTGCTCGATGGGGGGCGGGTCCGGCCTGGTCGTGGCGGCGCTCATGCCGGTGAAACTACCGGCTGACGGCCGCTGCTTCACCGAAGGGAAGCCTCGCCTGAGGGCGGTGGCTCCTCCCGGTCGCTCGGCTCGGGGGCCGGCTCCCGTCCCTCGCGCCAGATCGACGCCTCGCGGCCCGGACGCCTCCGGCCCATCAGCACGAAGTAGGCCGTGGCGCCCAGGAACACCCCCAGGGAGGTCCAGTCGTTCAGGCGCAGCCCGAGGACGTTGTTCATCTCGACCGTGTCGATGCGGAGGTACTCGATCCAGGCGCGGCCCACGGTGTAGGCCATCACGTAGAGCGCGAACGCCCGGCCGTGGCCGAGCCGGAACCGGCGGTCGGCCCAGATCACCAGGCCGGCGGTGCCCAGGTCCCAGATGCACTCGTAGAGGAAGGTGGGATGGAACAGCAGGTCCGGCTGCTCGTAGCCCGGCACCCGGTGCGCCTGGTCGATCCTGAGGCCCCACGGCAGCGTCGTCGGCCGGCCGTAGAGCTCCTGGTTGAACCAGTTGCCCCACCGCCCGATCGCCTGGGCGACCACGATGCCTGGGGCGAGTGCGTCCGCGAGCGGTGGCATGCGCACGCCGAGGCGCCGGGCGCCGATCCAGGCGCCGACGCCGCCGAGCGCGATCGCGCCCCAGATGCCGAGGCCGCCCTGCCAGACGTAGAGCGCCGCGACCGGGTCGCCTCCCCGGCCGAAGTAGCGCGCCGGGTCGGTGATCACGTGGTAGAGGCGGCCGCCGACCAGCCCGAAGGGCACCGCCCAGATCGCGATGTCGGAGACCTGGCCGCGCACGCCGCCCCGTGCCGCCCAGCGGCGCTCCCCCAGCCAGATCGCGACGACGACGCCCAGGATGATGCACAGGGCGTAGCCGCGGATCGGGAACGGGCCGAGGTGCCAGACGCCCTGGCTCGGGCTCGGGATGGACAGCGTCGGAACGGCTGGGCTCACGAGAGGGGCACCTCGTCGTCGAGGATCGCGGTCAGGTCGTCGGCCAGCCCGCCGGGCGAGGTGCCGGCGGTCCAGACGAACGGCGCCCGGCCGTCGGGCAGCATGCCGACGACCTGGGTGCCGTGGCTGACGTCGTACCCGCCCGAGGGCAGCCTGCGGCCGTGGGCGATGGGCACCCCCATCCCGGTGCCGAGCCGCCTGACGTGGGCCAGGGAGCCGGTGAGCCCGGTGAAGCGGGGGTCGTACCGGTCGAGGTAGGAGCGGAGCACCTTCGCGGTGTCGCGGGCGGGGTCCGTGGTGACGAAGGCCATGTCGACCGATCGACGGTGCGAGGCGTCCAGGCGCGTCAGCGCGGAGGCGATGGTCGCCATCACCATCGGGCAGACGTCGGAGCAGCCGGTGTAGCCGAAGAACACCAGCGTGAGCGGCCGGTGCGCGTCTTCCGCCAGGTCGTGGGGACCCCCGTCGGTGCCGGTCAGCGGCACCGAGGGCACCTGGTACGGCGTGGGCAGCACGGCGCCGTGGGCCAGCGCGTCGCCGTCGTGCACGCGGACGTCGGCCACGGGCCGGTCCGGCCCCGAGGCCCGACCGGCGCAGCCGCTGAGGACCAGCAGGCCCACGGCCACCGCGAGGGCGAGCCGCGCGAGGCCCGGCCGGTGCGTCCCGGCCCGTGTGCTAGCGGGCACGGCGGACGCCCTCGGCGAGGTCACGGGTCAGCCCGGAGAGGGCGGCCAGGCCGGCCGCCCGGTCGGTGCCGGCGTCGAGCAGGCAGCGGACGAACGCGGAGCCGACGATGACACCGTCGGCGTAGCCGGCCACCTCGGCGGCCTGAGCGCCGTTGGACACCCCGAGCCCGACCCCGACCGGCAGGTCGCTCACCGCGCGCAGCCGCGCGACCAGCGGGGCCGCCAGGTCGCTGGAGGACTCGCGGGCGCCGGTGACGCCCATCACGGCGGTGGCGTAGACGAACCCGCGGCAGGCGGCGGCGGTCATCGCGAGCCGCGCGTCGGTCGAGGAGGGCGCCACCAGGAAGACCTTGTCCAGCTGGTGCTCCTCGGCCGCCGCCGTCCACGCCCCCGCCTCGTCGGGGACCAGGTCGGGGGTGATCAGCCCGGCCCCGCCGGCGTTCGCGAGGTCCCGGGCGAACCGGTCGACGCCGTAGCGCTCGACGGGGTTCCAGTACGTCATCACCACGGTGGGCACGCCGGTCGCGGCCACGGCCTCGACGGTGCGGACCACGTCCGCGGTGCGGGTGCCGGCGTCCAGGGCCTGCTGCGCGGCCGCCTGGATCGTCGGACCGTCCATCACCGGGTCGCTGTAGGGCAGGCCGACCTCGATGACGTCGCAGCCGGAGGCCACCATGGCGCGCAGGGCGTCCACGGAGCCCGCGACGTCGGGGAAGCCCGCCGGGAGGTAGCCGACGAGCGCGGCCCGGTCCTCGCCGCTGGCCGCCGCGAACGCGTCGGCGGTGCTCATGCGCGAGCGGACGCCGGCGGCGCGCCCGTGTCGTCGTCGGGCCGGACCTCGCCGAGGCCGAACCACTCGACCGCGGTCCCCATGTCCTTGTCCCCGCGGCCGGAGAGGTTCACCAGGATCGTCGACCCGGGCTCCTCGCGGGCCAGTCGCAGCGCGCCGGCGACCGCGTGCGCGGACTCGATCGCGGGGATGATGCCCTCGGTCCGGGACAGCAGCGCGAAGGCGTCCATCGCCTCGGCGTCGGTGACCGGGAGGTAGGTCGCGCGGCCGGACTCGGCGAGGTAGGCGTGCTGCGGGCCGACCCCCGGGTAGTCCAGCCCCGCGGAGATCGAGTGCGACTCCAGCGTCTGGCCGTCCTCGTCCTGCAGCACGAACGTCCGCGCGCCGTGCAGGACCCCGAACTGGTGGGCGTAGATGGTCGCGGCGTGCCGCAGGGTGCCGACCCCGTCGCCGGCGGCCTCGCAGCCCACCAGCCGCACGTCGTCGTCCAGGAACGCCGTGAACAGGCCGATCGCGTTCGAGCCGCCGCCCACGCAGGCCACCGCCGTGTCCGGCAGCGCGCCGGTCAGCTCCAGGCACTGCGCGCGGGCCTCGTCGCCGATGCCGCGGCAGAAGTCCCGCACCATCGACGGGAACGGGTGCGGGCCGGCAGCGGTGCCGAAGAGGTAGGCGGTGTGGTCGACGGTGGCCACCCAGTCCCGGATCGCCTCGTTGATCGCGTCCTTGAGGGTGCGCGAGCCCGACCTGACCGCCACCACCTCGGCGCCGAGCAGGTGCATCCGGGCCACGTTGAGGGCCTGGCGCCTGGTGTCGACCTCCCCCATGTAGACCACGCAGTCGAGCCCGAGGTAGGCAGCCGCCGTCGCCGAGGCGACGCCGTGCTGGCCGGCACCGGTCTCGGCGATCACCCGCGTCTTGCCCATCCGGCGGGTCAGCAGCGCCTGCCCGAGCACGTTGCGGATCTTGTGCGCCCCGGTGTGGTTGAGGTCCTCGCGCTTGAGGAGGATCCGGGCGCCGGCGACCTCGGACAGCTTCGTGGCGTCGTACAGCAGGCTTGGCACGCCGGCGTACTCGCGCAGCATCCGCCCGAGCTCGTCGGTGAAGGCGGGGTCCTGCATCGCCTCGCGCCAGGCGG